>NZ_JBZCHT010000007.1:0-14296 GCF_058241465.1 Erwinia papayae | reverse complement strand
TAAATAACTGGCTGCGTACTGCTCGCCTGTTTTCATCGTTTTAACGAGGAAGGGGGTCTACGCCGGAACCGCCGAAATTTCCGTCCTGGTTTTTTAAGGGTTCTAAGCGAGAACCCGCCAAGAATTTGTCATCGTGTATAAACCAATTTAGCTAAATAGCAAATGTAAAACTCCATCACTCTATAGCCATGGGGTATAAAAGGCTATCAGTATGATTATTATGAATTTTGTTAGTGGCACCTCTCAAAAATAGAATCATCAACTTCAACTACACATGTAAGGATTTGTGATGAGTTGTTGTTGCAATGATGCAAAAATGAACTATAAATGTAAATTGTCCATGCTATTACCACTACTAACGTATAGGCACGATGGATCAGTAAAGAACTCACTTCTAATGATGAACCAATAGGTTCGGAGAAGTTAGAAGTGAGCGAATAACCTAATTAACTCAATAGAACATAAGGATATATTTATGGAAAAAGTTAACATCAAAATGCATCCACGCTTACAGGCTGCAGCACCGATGAATCTTGCCAAGGTCATTGGCGGATTTGACTCTACTAAGTCACTACACCCTCGCTTGCAAGCGGCCGCTCCCATGAACTTGGCTAAAGTGATTGGCGGTTTTGATTCTACCAAGGCATTGCACCCGCGTTTGCAGGCGGCAGCCCCTATGAATCTGGCTAAGGTTATCGGTGGGTTTTAGTTAAATATTCCATGCCTCAATTTCGTATTGAGGCATTTTTAAAAGGATTTTTAATGGGCACAATCTCTGTTATCGGCAGTGGCATGCTGGGTGTGAATCAGATTACCACAGAAGGTTTTTCCGTCATTCAAAGTGTAAATCAGGTTTTCTGGATTGGAGACATTGCAGGTCTGAACGAATATCTTTTCCATCATGAAATACACCATGAAGATCTCTCATATTTGTATGAAGATGGTGGTGTTGATGTTGATAATTACACCAGAATTATCCAGTACATCTCAGAGGTGCTTACTGAGTGTGAACATGTCTGCCTTATCGTTCCTGGTCATCCGAGAGTCGGAGTGACCATCGTTCAATTACTACAGAAATTATCTCAGGATGGGATATTCACTTTTCGTTGTTACCCCGGCATTTCCAGTTTCGATGCGATGATTAATGATATTGGCATTGACCCACTGGAAGAAGGTGTTAGTATACTTGATGCCAACCGGTTGATTATCTATGATTATGCAATGGACCCCTGCATTAACTATTTTATATATCATGTCTGCTCTATTGGTAATGCTAATACAGACTACTCATCACCGCATATCTCAAATAAAGTTATTTATTTAAAATCGAAGTTATTAAAACATTACCCTGCTAACACGCCTATTTTCTTGTTGAGCGCCTCAACTCAAAAAGGACAATCTGCGGATAAGTTACAAGGTGAGATTTCTGATATCGAGACATTGCTTTAAAAAGTTACTTATAAACACACGCTTTATATTCCTAGCTCTTTGCCCACCAAAGATAGGGTAAACTTCGAATTTCTGAAAGAAATTAATGTTATTTAGCAGGAGGGTGAAATGTCAATACTTTCCTATAACGGAAACGATATGCTGAATGATTACTACTCATGCTGCAAGGAATCAGGCCTTCACCAAGATATCAGCGAAAAGTGGCCCCCTATTTGCGCGCAAGTTCGCGATCAGGGAATGCACGATAGGTGTTTTTTTGCATTACCTCGAAAACACGTCTCAAAGATCGATATAGGAAACTGGTCCTTTAACTGGACAAATGAGGATGCAGGACAGGCAATGGCTCTGCTGATGGGGATTACTGATGTCGGTAGCATTCCAGTATGTGATAAACGGTTGGTATTCCTCAATGACGGCGTGAAAAGATTTTCTTCGTTATATGAAAGTGAAATGGCATTCATCTCTGATTTTATTTCAACATTGGTATGGCTGATTCCTAAAAATGAAAATGCCAATAATGGAAGTGCTTCATTTTACGAACTTCCACATGTTACATTTATTTCCGATGCCACACTCTTCTTTCTTCCCCCATTCCATCAGATTCCAAGAGAGTTCGGGTTTCTTGGGTTCGTCGAGAATCTTTATCATGAAGCACTGCATCATCAAGTACACACGTTCAACGCTTTTCATGGTAATCAATACTGTCAGGTAAGTCTGGGGGAGTCGCTGATCGATTTTCCTCAACGGCAAGATCGAACTTTCAGTTATACCCAAGCTTTCAATGCTTGTTACGTTTACGGGGAAATTGTTAGATATCGTCGAAAAGTAGCGCGATACCTTTCCGCAGAGTATCGCGCTAAAGAATTAACATGGATAAATGAGGCATTGGACTCTGCAATAATGATGCGGTTTAATCTGGCCGAATGTTTATATCACGTCAGGGACGCATTTTTACCTCACTGGAAATCACTTATCGAAGAATGGAAGTTGGAAAATGAGATGGGGAAACGTTTCAATTCGGAGGAAATATTATGAGTAATATAGTCGAAGGGGAAGGTTATCTGATTTTTGACGAGTTTTTGAGTAGTGATGAACTCTTCGCCCTTCAGTTATATATGCAGTTTGAGAATTACTATCTCGTCCATTCTCAAGGGTGGTCAAAATCATGGAGGATGACCGACGGTGAGCCTTTGGTCAGTGTTAGTTATTTTTACTCATTGCTGACAGAAAAAACCACCATGGATGATAATGTCATTACGAATGGTATTCATATTTTAAGTGAAAAGATCAGCATTATAACATCACGTCTGCGTGATTTTCTAGGGGAAGACTGGAATGCGTTTTCACTCACAACGTTCCTGTATCCCGCAGGTAGTGGGCTAGGCTGGCATGAAGACGATGCTCAATATAAAGGGGCATATATATTTTATGCGCACCCTGAATGGAAACCTAACTGGGGAGGGGAACTTTGCGTCATCAATACACCTGTTAATTCCAGTGCGGGATTATCCGAACAAACCTACAATGCTTCTGAAGAAGTTTTACGCATGTCAGGTATAACTGGAGGGGCAGTCGGACCTGAGTTTGGATGGACCATCCGTGAACGTAGTATCAATGATTCTGGGGTCGGAACATTTATTTACCCAAAACCTAATAGGCTTGTGATCATAAAACCAAATTATTCACACAGCATAAAGAAGGTTGATGTCAGTGCCGGGGAAAATATGCGTTGTTCCGTTGCTGGTTTTTTTCATAAAAACTGAAGATACGGCCGGAAATCAATACCGGCCGTTTTAATTTCATTAAGACGGACGTTTTACATGCAAAATCAGCAGAGAAGACAGTAATAACCCGGTCATAGAACAAATGACAAGTGCTAATGGGCTGCCTACTTTATCAGCCAGCATTCCCGCAGAAATACTGACAACTGCACCGATAATGATTTGTTTTCTGTAACTGCTTGCAGAAGCGGCAGCTACCTGATCGTTGTCAAAGTTCGTCAGTAAACTGTACCAACCAAGACTATAAATAATGTTTGAAAATACATGTGCAGAGAAAACCAGTAGTAGTGAAACACCTAACAAAGGTGTCAGTGGAACAAACAAATAACACACAATAAATATTGTCATGCACGCAATAATAAATAGTGATGACTGATTCTTATAACGTTCCTCCTTGACCAAAAATGGCCCAAGAAGTTGTCCCAGACTGCGGGCGAACAATAAAAACAGCAGTGTTTCTTTTTGGTCATTATTGCTGTGGACCAATGTAGGCAGGAGCGACATGGCCGGTGCTCCGGTCATCGCCAGTGCCGGCAACAAATAGAGGCTAGCACGTTGTTTTGATGACAACCTTTTAGGCAACCCTTGTGCGTAAACATTCTGTTCTGCATAATTCGCCAGCTTTGGCAGTGAAAATATAAATGTAATGGCTATGATGTAGCTGAGCAGATTTGCCAACAAATAGGTATTGCTCTGAACTGTACCATAAAGGAGTACGCCGACACCGATACCAAATAAAACCTGACAAGCAAACACCAGCGTGTCGATAACCGCACCGGCACCAATATCTTCTGGAGCAAGTTTAGCTTTGGTATAATGATTAATGGCAGGAATGGTGATCCCCGCAGATACCGACGAAGCAACCCCAGCAAGCTGCAGAATAGTCACGGAACCATGAACCAACCCGTACCAGGGAATAATCAAACCCAGTGCGCCAATGCATTCAGCGATCATGAAGCAATATTTTGCTTCAATACGTGCAAGCAGGTATTTTCCTGCAATACTCCCCAAAAACCCCGGTGATGTTGACAAAATAAACGCCAATGCAAAGGAAGATGGCGCCGCGTTCAATCTGGCCAATTCGCCAAAAACCATGATGAACGTCAATCCAGAACCTACAGAGCTGCAAATTAGCGCCAACACGAGTATTCTTAACCAAAGATACTTACGCATTGAGCGTAACAATATCAAAAACATAGCCACCTCAAGACCATTAAACGATTAATTGAATTGATTACCCTCCATGTGATGTCAATTACATCGTCTCGTTCCTTATCTGGATCTGATTGTTGAGATGGTTATACTCCACCGAGTATAGATAAACTTTTCCTATTTTCCAGTTTGGGCTTCAATGTTTTAATCTCCGAACATTTTGACTTTATAGATGAATGAGTGCCATTAGCTTTCCTTACTGCGGGCCAGAGTTCGGTAAACTGTCGGTCGTGACACCGAAAATAGTTCCGCCAGATCGCTGATTGAGTACTGGCCGGTTTCCCGCATACGGCACAGCTCTTTTTGTTGTTTTTCAGACAGTTTCGGCTGCTTCCCCCTCAATTTTCCTTTCGCCCGGGCAATTGCCATGCCTTCGCGAGTCCGCAGGCGTATCAGGTCGCCTTCAAATTCGGCAAATGTGGCCAGCACGTTAAAAAACATCTTCCCCATAGGATCTGCCGGATCGTAGAGGCTGGCTCCCAGCGCCAGCTTCACGCCTCTGGCCTGTAGCGAATCCGCTATCTCTCGTGCGTCAGGAACTGACCGCGCCAGCCGGTCAAGCTTGGGAACAACCAGCGTATCACCGCTGCGCACAGCGGCCAGCGCCTGATCAAGTCCGGGCCGTTGCCTGTTTGAGCCGGTCAGCCCTTTATCGATATAAATCCGGTCCGGAGATATACCGAGTTTCATCAGAGCTTCCTGCTGGGCGGTTAAATCTTGTTTATCAGTAGAGCATCGGGCATACCCGATCCGTATTTCAGTCATAAATGTGTACGTTTAAGGGGCCATGAAAGAGATTGATATCGTACCAGTTATGTGAGACAAGGTCAGCAGTGATTTTAACTGATGCACAAATATCATTTTTTACCGTCCGCAGAGCGGGACCTCTTACGGACATTATTTTCGGGGTCAGGATGACAACTCGTGACAAAGCGACAGGTAAAAGTGAACGATTGGCGGTTTTAAACAGTGCCGAGCAGGAAGCGCTGTATAGCCTCCCGGATTTCGATGATGCTCAGCGACTGGAGTTTCTGGCGCTGAATGAATCTGAACTGGCGCTGGCCTGCAGCCGTCGGGGGCTTCACGCGCAAATTTATTGCATCATCCAGATCGCTTACTTTAAAGCCAAACACCTGTTTTTCCTCTTCGGGTGGGATGATGTTCCCGACGACTGCAGCTTTGTCCTGAGCCGTTATTTCCCCGGGAAGTCACTGCCTGACAAGCTGCCCTATAAGCACGAACGCTATGCTCAGCGGGAAAAAATCTGCGCGCTGTATGGTTACCGCCCGTGGTCATCTTCGCTGTCTTCACAACTTGAGCAACAGGCCGCCCACATTGTTCACCGCGATGTCACTCCCGGTTTTGTCGCCACGGAGTTGATCATCTGGCTCAACGAGCACAAAATCATCCGACCCGGCTATACCACGCTCCAGGAGCTGGTAAGCCGGACACTTTCTGATGAAAGGCAGCGGCTGGCGCGTATCTTGATGGAGCAGCTTGATGACGACACCATTGATGGTTTGAATACGCTGATTGAACGCGATGATACCCTTTCCCAGCTGGCGATCCTCAGGCAGGATGCACGTGATTTCGGCTGGCGTCAGATGGTTCAGGAACGGGAAAAACGGGCCATACTGGCGCCATTGCACCGCAGAGCCTGCGACATCCTGCCGGCACTGAATATTTCTCAGCAGAATCTGCTTTACTACGCCAGCCTGGCAAATTTCTATACCGTTTATGATCTCCGTGAACTGAAGCCCGATCAGACCCGCCTTTACCTGCTGTGCTATGCATGGGTGCGTTACCGCCAGTTTAGCGATAACCTGGTGGATGCGATGTTTTTCCATATGAAACAGCTCGAGGATGAGAGCTGCAGCGTGGCCAAACAGCTTCTGGCCGACGTCCAGGAAAAACACCGGCGTGAAACATCTAAAATCGGACGACTGCTGTCGCTTTATGTTGATGACAGCGTCCCGGACCCGACCACTTTTGGCGAAGTCCGCCGGCGGGCCTGGAAAATCATGCCGCGGGAGGCGCTGAAAACCACCGCACAGCGCATGAGTGTAAAACCCGTCAGTAAACTGGCGCTGCAGTGGCAGGCCGTGGACGGGTTGACGGCATTAATTCGACGTCACCTGCGGCCATTATTTCTGTCACTCGACCTCACCAGCGTGATCCACGACAGCCCGTGGGCGGAGGCGCTGAGCTGGCTCAAAATGGTGTTCAGCAAAAAGCAGACGCTTTCACAGCGGTCACTGGCGGAATGCCCGCCGGGCACATTACCGGAGCGGCTGCGCCCGTATTTGTTGGAGTTCGGCGAGGATGGCGAGCCCACAGGCCTGAACGCCGGGCGCTATGAGTTCTGGCTCTACCGCCAGATAAGAAAGCGTTTTCAGGCGGGTGAGTTCCATCTCAATGACAGTCTCCGCCACCGCCATCTTTCTGATGAACTGGTACTGGAAGGGGCACAGGCCGCTGTCCTGGCTGAAATGAATATTCCGTTTTTGCAAAAACCGGTTAAATCGCAGCTCAGGGCGCTGGAGTCCGAATTGCACCGACAGTGGAAAGCCTTCAACCGCGAGCTGAAGCAGGGGAAGCTGAAACATCTGGAATACGATGCAGTAACACAGAAACTGACCTGGCATAAGTCCGTGGTCAGCCGTCATAAGGCGCAGGAGAAGCGATTTTATGAGCAGCTGCCATTCTGCGATGTAACCGACGTCTTCCGGTTTGTTAACGGCCAGTGCCGGTTTCTTCATGCCATGAAGCCGCTGCAACCCCGCTATGCCAAAAAGAATGCCGATGCAGACAGCCTGATGGCGGTCATCGTTGCCCAGGCGATGAATCACGGTAACCATGTGATGGCACGAACCAGCGATATTCCGTTCCATTTGCTGGAAACCACGTACGAACAGTACCTCCGCCTGGCGTCACTGGTCATGGCCAATGACTGCATCACCGATGCCATAGAGGCACTGCCGATTTTCCCGCACTATTCGTTTGATCCGGAAACGCTTTATGGTGCCGTTGACGGGCAGAAGTTTGGCATTGAACGGCCGACAGTAAAGGCCCGACATTCACGTAAATACTTCGGCCGCGGTAAAGGCATGGTGGCCTACACGCTGCTGTGTAACCATATCCCGATCAACGGTTACCTGATTGGCACGAACGACTATGAAGCCCACCATGTCTTTGATATCTGGTACCGCAACACCTCAGAGGTGAAACCCACGGCCATCACCGGCGACATGCACAGCATAAATAAAGCCAACTTTGCGATCCTGCACTGGTTTGGCCTGCGCTTTGAGCCTCATTTTACGGACCTGAACCGGCAGCTGCAGGAGCTGTACTGCATCAGGGAACCGTCGGCCTACAAAAAATGCCTGATCCAGCCCGCCGGACAGATTGACCGGGACCTTATCATCCGCGAAAAAAGCAATCTCGATCGCTTCGTCGCCACGCTGGGGCTGAAAGAAATGACGCAGGGGACGCTGGTCCGGAAACTGTGCACGTACACCACAACCAATCCGACCCGGCAGGCACTATTCGAATATGACCGGCTGGTTCGCAGCATCTACACACTGAAGTATCTGCGCGATCCGCAGCTGGAACGCAACATCCGGCGTTCCCAGAACCGGATTGAATCTTATCACCAGCTGCGTGCCGCAGTGGCCAAAGTTGGCGGAAAAAAGGAGTTAACCGGAAAAAATGACATTGAAACAGACATCAGCAACCAGTGCGGGCGGCTGATTTCAAACGCGATCGTGTATTACAACTCGGCGATCCTGTCGCGATTGCTGGAACGGCTGGAAGCGGAAGGTAATGCCAAAGGCATTGAAACTCTGGCTCGAATATCACCGGTGGCCTGGCAGCACATTTTGCTGAACGGACATTATACCTTCCAGAGCAGCGATGAAATTATTGACCTGGATGCGCTGGTTGCCGGGCTGAAACTGAGGTAACGGAAATTTCGGCGGTTCCGGCGTAGAACCCCAGGAACCCTTTCGTTGACACCAGGAGCGGGTATTCCTATCATTGTGCTGATAGTTAACACAGGGGGCATTATGGCCAGAACAACAAGCGTTACGATTGGCGAACAGCTCGATTCGTTTATCAGTCGATTAATAGACAGTGGCCGTTACGGCTCTGCGAGTGAAGTTATGCGCTCTGCTCTGCGGTTGCTGGAGCAACAGGAAACAAACGATGAAGTTGTTCGCCAGGCTGTTATTGCTGGGCTGGAAAGCGGTGAAAGCTCGCTATCACTGCGGGATATTGCAGCACAAAGAAAACTGAGACATCGTGTATAAACTCACCGAACGGGCGGCAGAAGACTTCGCCGGGATTTATGACTATACGCTCTTAAAATTTGGTGAAGCTCAGGCAGACCATTATACAGACGCACTTGAGGCATTTTTCGAGACACTGTCCGGAATGTCTGATATGGGGCGGGACTACAATGCCGTCCCTGGTGTGATGCGCATTGAATTTCAGCGACATGCCATTTTTTATACGGTTCGTGATACAGATATTCTGATTGTGCGTATTTTGCACCAACAGATGAACCATAAACGCCATTTACTGTAAATCTAAACACGCTGCTGCGCTTTGCTTGGCCAACACCGATCCGGCACATAAACTAAACCAGATAGTCCGGTGAGTGCATTTAACACGTTTTCCAGGTCTTCTCCGTAGTTATAGTGTGCATTTTCGTCGGTACTCTGAAACGAGTTAATTTTATGCACCAGATTAGTGTTCTCGGGAAAAAAACGGTGTGTTTTTGAGTTAATGTGTATTTACACATTTGAGTTTTTAACTGTCATTTTCTTTCAACCAGTTATCAACCAAGTCCTTTATTACATCAGTAATAGATGTACCTTGCTTTGCACACGCAGCTTTGAAGCGGATATGTATTTCTTCATCAAAGTTAACGTTGACTCTCTTTTGCTTTCCTGTGGGTGTGCTATTGACGACTTTTTCAAGATCCCGATGCTCACCGAAACTCATTGTTTTTGATGTATGTTGTTTAGTTAGTGCCATACATAACCTCTTAATATGCTAAAATGAGTATATGAGTTTTTACTCAAATAATTCAAGTATTTCTCGCGTCAGAATGGCTATCTCGCCCTTTGCTGCTCCATCGTTGGTATCGAAAACGCTCTCACCTTCCATCACGGACTTAACATAACTTTGGCGCTGTGTGATCGCTGTTTTGAACGGCTTAATACCCGTCTGAGCAATGCTATCTTTCAGGACGTTAAGCATGGTGGCTTGTTCAATTTTCCGTGTGATGAGGAATCTAGCTTCTACCGGACGATTATAAGCCTGGGCTTCCAGTACAGTGACTACAGAACCGGCAGCGGAAAAATCCAGAGGGCTGGGTGTTACCGGGATGATAATCAGATCGCTGACCATCACCGCTGCTGAAGTAATAACTGACAAAGAACCGGCACCATCAATAATGACAAAGTCATATTCAGCCAGATCCTTTCTTATCTGGTAAACGTCTTTCTCTGATGCTGCGGTGTAAACATCGAATGCTGCTTTCTCTGCTTTATTCCAGTTAGTCAGGCTCATCTGCGGGTCTGTATCTACAACTGCAATTTTCTTACCCGAACTGGCAAGGCAGCTACTGACGTTGATCGCCGCAGTCGTTTTACCAGACCCCCCTTTGGGGTTGAGGAACGCGATAATTTTCATGTCTAAACCTCATTTGCGTGTTTACTCATTTGAGTTTAATTATACACATAAACTCAAATGAGTAAATGTGTTTTATATGTGTAAATGAGTATATGTGTGTTTTTTAAGATTAGACCTTGCGGGGAATATTGGTTCTGACTGCTACTAGTGACTTATTGCCAGCCTCCATCGTATTCCTTCCAGCCCTGATTAGTCGCATCGTTGATTAGCGTCATATCGTCGACCACGCAGTTACGCATCTCAGCAGTGCGGTAAATCTCGTCAAAGAGTTCGTCAATCTGCTCTTTCAAATCGGCCTCATCGCTGTACGTAAAAATCAGACTGTACTCGTTGTTGTCCAACACCTTTCCGTCATAGTCGCACTCAACCAGCCAGGCAATATCTTCTCTGACCTTTTTCTTACCTCGGGTAAATTTGCTACCGTTCTGCACTGGCACCCATAGCGTGGTTGCCACGGAAAATGCGGTAGCACTCTCAGGTTTCCCGGAAGGAGAGGGTAGGGAAGGAGCTGAGGCGAACTGTTTAATCGCCCGGCTAATGGTGCCACGACTGCAATTGATGGTCTTTTGAACCTGGCTCCAGGAGCTGCCGCTGGCCAGCAACCGATTAATGGCATCATAGCGATGTTGGTTAACCTTCCTTCCCTGGTATTTGCCTTCCGCTTTTGCTTTGGCGATCCCCTGTTTCTGGCGTTCCCGGCGCTGCTCATAGTCGCGCCGGGCCACAGCGGCCAGCATATCGAGCAACATGTCATTGATGGCTGAAAACATCCGGTTATCAAAATCAGCCAGCCCCGGTGATAAATGTAGCCAGGTAGTGGGAACATTAACGGCCACGACTCTTATATTTTTCCTGGCAATCATTTTCTTGAGCGTGATCCAGTCATTCCCGGCCAGACGTGAAAGGCGATCGACATCCTCAATGAGTAATACATCACCAGGGCGACTGTCATTGAGCAAACGAAAAAGTTCGGGACGCTCCAGGCGAGCGCCTGATTCATTCTCAGCATAATAGTTACAGATGATGACATTATGCTCATGAGCAAAGCGGTCAAGCATATCGCGGGCACGTTGAGCATCCTGCTCACTGGTCGAAGCCCGAAGGTAGGCGCGAACAAACATGGACATGGTACTGTTAGAGTCCTTTAGTGATACCGGTCTGGTTAGGGTTGATGCCATGTAGATAAAAAGTACCGGATTCTGCCAGTTCGGTATAGGGATACTTAAACAGTACTATCAGTTGTGACGTAATTCGCTGATTAAACTAATCTACAAATCGGTACATTTTCTTACCGCCTTGAGTTGTATTTATTAGCTTGAACCCACTTCCGGCCAGCAACTTCATCATTTTTATGGACGGAGGTAGACAGGATGCTTCCAGCATGTGACCGGGAGTAGCTTCAATAATCGAGGTAAGCATATTTTTGCCAATACCTTTACCCTGCTTATCTGCTGCAACCGCGAACATACGGATCTCCAGATGCGAAGCGCGGCCAGCAAAATCATTACGCCCGGTAAGCAGGGCAAAACCCACTGGTTCTCTCTTTAACTGCCCGTCAAAGACAAAGAGATAATCCCCTATGGGAATATTATCTCTATATTTTCGAGTAACGCTCTCAAGCTCAGATTTTACTGTTTCAAAGCCCTTGCCACCAAAATTAAAAAATGCACCTGATGTTATCCCATCACGCACCAAATTCATGATAAAAGGTATATCTCTATCATTCCCTAATCGCATATCGAGCATGTATTTCCTCCAGTAAAATGAAAGCCGCGTAAGCGGCTTCCCTTTCTTACAGTAGCATTACTGGCTTATGCCATGAACACTTGTGGCCCTTTAGCATCGATGATGTTAATGATTCGCAGAGCAGCCTTATTCGGTTTGCTTTCGTTTCGCTCCCATTTGGAGACGCTTTCTACAGACATGCCGGTTGTTATAGCCAATGCGGCTTGCGACATGTTGTAGCGAGTGCGGACTTCCTTTATCTGGCTACCGGTCATAACTCGGATCGCCGGGATATTACGGGCTGCGACCGCTGCATCAATTGCAGTTACGGTTTCATCTTTTACCACGCCTAGTTTGTTATAGCGTTCAGCCATACCTTGAATGCGTTTCAGACGTTCAGTCATCACAATTTACCTCGATCAGTTCTTTATCAGACAGAAGCTTATTTATAGTTGCCGGACTCATTGAGATAAAATCTTTTGCGATATTGCAGTAAGCATCAATTTCATCATCTTCAAGCTCTTTTCCTTTCTTTTTTGAAAGCCCACTCTTCAGATACATATCAAAAAAGAAGATGTTGTCGCCATCATTGAAAAAAACGATTGATCGTGCTCCATCTCTGGCTCCTACTCCGGGCAAGCCGAGGCGCTTTTTAAAGGTGAATTTTCCAAGTGGATCACCCGGCAGACCAGAAAAAATAGCCTTAGCCGCTTTGCACAACATGGCATTGCTGATGCGGGCCTTCTGCCGCTCTGCCTCAAATTCAGGTGTTAAATAAATTCCCATGACACTCAATGCATCCATGTTACCGTAATAATTACTATAGTATTAATTACGGGTTTGCGCAAGTTGCATGGCATACAAACGCTGGTGAAACTCTCCTATATAATGATTTTTAGAGCAAAAATTTAAGCCGAGTGTGTCCGGTTCCTGATTTAGCAATGGCTCTCTTCCGCTTCCTCGCTCACTAACTCGCTACGCTCGGTCGTTCGGCTGCGGCGAGCGGTGTATGCTTTATAAGGCTGAATCAGATGAAAGAACAGAAAAATTTCTTTGAACGGTATCAACCTGTGTTTGAAATCGTTGGTCGAATCCTTGGGAACGGCTGGCGTGTAAATCTGCTCGATGATTGCCAGTACAGGATAAAGCTAACCTCGCCTCAGTATAAAAATTTCTCTATACATATTCGAATGGAGAAAGGAAGGTTAGTTATCATCGGAAGCGTAGATAGTCGAAGCTGGCGAGGCCCTTACCATACTTGCACTGTATCGCCAGAACGTAACCCTGTAGAAATCGCCGCCGATATTGAAAAGAAAATTCTGACGGATGCTTTAGAGAATGTAGATATTGCGCGAGAATATGAACAACAGTTACAGCGAAAACGCGATGAAATTCAGATCCTGAAAGGGATGCTATCTCGTTTAATGCATCTTGATAGCTGGCATGGGGCATTGACCGGTTTTAAAGTTGAGAATGGGTTAGATGGTAACGTATCAGAACGGGGCGACGGATATGAAATGATAATTCGTGGCCTGAGTGTGGATCAGCTCATAAAGGTAGCGGGGTTTATTAAAAAGTTATGAGGCAAAAAAATGAATGAAGTCCTGAGCGACAGAAAAAACAAAGGTAATGTAACATACAGGATTGTTGTGTCTGAAGATGCAACACGTTTGTTTATTGAACTTGAAAAACTGATGAAGGTACGCTCAAAAGAAGCCGATAAAAAAACAACTAAAAAGGTTGTTTTTAAGAAATATTTTTATCATGAAGAATTCAGTAACGTTAAAGATGAAATTGAAGACCCAATTTTATTGAAATTCTATACAGATACTATTTTGAAGGTACAAAATCATGATTTTTAAACCTACACCTGAAGAGGTGAAACAAGCTCGTATCAAGGCTGGCTTTACGCAACAGGAGGCCGCAGAACGGTTTGGCTTTACGTTATCAGCCTGGCAAGCTAAAGAAACATCTGGGAAAACGTCAAGAGGTTTGGCTGCTGGGACTTACGAATTGTTATTATTGCTGGCTGATGAATATCCTGATTATAAACTAATTAAGCGGGAATCAATTATATTGCCATACCATCATTTGATTGTATAATGGGTTTGTTGGTTAGGAATGGTTCCCTACCTTATCCAGTAGCCCAAACGGGCGGGAGATTTATATGACTGTATTAGTTTTTATAAATGGCAATGTTTCAGTTGGTGATGTATTTGCATCATCATGGGGTTATGAGAAAACTAACGTTAACTTCTATCAGGTAGTTTCTACTCACGGTAAGAAAACCGTCACTGTACGAGAAATTCGCGCTGCTACTCACCTTACCAACTCAATGATTGGATATAAGATCCCTGTCCTTGATGATTTCACTGGTGAATGTCTGAAGCGTCAGGTTAAAGTCTGCTAAGACGAACTCGCAATCAAGATAG
>NZ_JBZCHT010000005.1:0-46186 GCF_058241465.1 Erwinia papayae | reverse complement strand
CCAGACATCGGTATACGGCACGTCAACCGAAACAGAGAACGGTCGGCGCAGGGATTCAAACTCAATGCACAGGTCACGATATTCCCGACTTAGCGTCTGGTGCTGCCGCTGTAGCTCATTGTGTGGGATGGTAAGAGCGGCCCCCTGCCGTTTTTCTATGGCTATACGGTCAAACAGCGCCTGCAACAACAGATATTGTTCCTCATTCGGAAACTGCCACTGGCTCTCACTGAACCAGTGACTGGCCATCTGTCGGCCTGTCGCAGTATTGATGTCTTTTGCAGACACGCCCAGCAATTCACGCGCAGAGCGAAAATAATCGATAAGTGGGCGAAACACGTTCTGTTTGAGCGTGGCACATTTTACTGCGTAGCCGTCGCCTTTAGGCCTGAGCGGTCCGGCATAGTGTCCTGCAAAGATGATCCGTTCTGTTGACGGGAAAAAAGAGCGCAGGCTTTCTTTATTCTGACGCCGCCAGGGGCCGGATGGCTTGGCCCATATGATGTGGTTCAACACGTCAAATCGCTGGCGCACCAGCATTTCAGTGTCAGCCGCCAGCCGTGAACCACAGAACATGTACAGACTGCCGGAAGGTTTCAATACCCGCCAGAACTCTGCCAGCATTTCATCCAGCCACGCAAGATACGCACCCACGCTTTCCCACTGGTTATCCCACTTGCAGGATTTAACGCGGTAATACGGCGGGTCTGTGGCAATCAGGTCGATGCAGTCATCTGGTAACGTTCTGATGTAAGTAAGAGAGTCAGCGTTAACTAACGTAAAACTGGATGGATAACCAGTATTTTTCATGGATAGCATGGGCCTTATCTGATAGGCTCATTCTCGCTTGTCGACTAAGCGGTGGGCCGTGGTTCGCCCGTGACTTCTCAAACGGGTGAATGGCTGGTCGGATGCTACCAACATCCACCAGCCGCCCATTTCACAGCATGTTACCGCGAATATTCGCAGCGTCTGAATTGATTACCTTCTCCTGATTTGTCTTCCGCAAGCCCCGCCATTGCCAGCTGCGTCAGTATTAACTGACAGCACGGCATAGCCATGCCCGTTATCCGGGAAATATCGCCTGGGGTTGTCCATTCGGAAGGAAGGAAGTGCAGGACTGCTTCTGCGTTCTCTGTTACAGGTGTATGTTTTAACATGGTTATTTCCGTATCTTGTCAGGTGACACACAAATAACTCTGACTCATTAAACCAGCAACTCTTATCTGAACACAGAAAGCAAAAAAACCGCCGATTGGCAAGGTTTCGATGTTAAGCGGTGTGTCAAAGTAACCACTCTTAGCAGGTTACAACACTTTTTGCGGACCGCATCAGAATTATTTATATTAAACGCAAGATTTTTTCATCTGTGGCACTACCACGTTTGGCAATCATCACTGATTAATCATTAATGGACGGAGAAAGGACGCATGGCACGTAATATAGCCCCCGGATATTGTGTGGTGGAACGACCCGGTACGCTGGATTACCAGGCAAGGGAACTGTTCAGGGATATTCGCTCCCCCGCTTCCCAGCTTTTTATGAAACTCAACGCAGATACGCAGTATCTGAAGCCCGGACAGATCCTGATTGTGGCCGACCCGGAGACGCCTACTCAGCTTACAATGCATATGCTCTACATGCTCCGGCAGGCAAAGAACCAGACCAATTCCGCTTTTATTGGCGTGAACACTGAGGATGCCAGTTTTATGCATAAACATTATGGGATGATTGCCGCACTGACCGGGGCAGGTGATAAGATTTTCGGCACTGTTGGAGACGCGGGGGAGCGGTATTTCAGAGCTATTGAGCAGACACTGAAAAAGATTGAGGCCAGCTACCAGAATCAGTTCCGCACTCAAGGAACGCTGATTAGTCAACAATTTTTTGTTGAGCGTAATCAGTTGCTGAATCAGTTGAAAGAGCTGGTCAATAAACCGTTGTTAAAATCGCTGGCGCGTTATGTTGTTAAATTCCGGCAGTATGAGAATCTTAAACGGGCGTTAAATCTCTCCAGCAAATCTATTGTACATGAGTGGTCAACGTCTGGGCTGAGTGGCATTCCCGGTTATTCTTACTATGTGGGTAATGCGGCCAGAGCGGCACGTTTCCTGAAGATGGGCGGTTATATTGGCATTGGATTTTCGTTTGCCGGAACGACGAATGATGTGGTGAATGCCTGTACTACAGGGCGCGAAGCGGAGTGCGGCAAATACGCTATTAAAGAGTACACTAAATTTGGGCTATCAACCGCCGCCAGCGTGGGTGCTGGTGCTATGGGGTCAGTGGCGGGAATGGGGATATGTGCTGCTGTTGGAATAGTTACCGCAGGTGCAGGTGGTGTTGCATGTGCAGCAATTGGTTCAGTTGCTGCTGGCTACGCAGGAGGCGAATTTATGAACTGGGGTGTTGATGCGTTTTATAATTTCACAGGCATATAGATGGTCATTAAATTAACCGGTATTTTTATTATTGGGCTGTGTTTAGTCAGTTTTGCCACATCCATTATTGTGTACGCCCTGCACAGGGAAAAATATTACAGACTTCTTGAGGAGTTTCAGAAGAACTATACATTTCCTGCGCCGTACTCGTTCCACTGCCTTGTAGGATTCTTTGGTGCCGGACCTATGACCTACTTCTTCCTTGGATTAATGAAAAAAAAGAGAATTTTTTTCCTGAGCAGAGACAGTGAGGCGTATGAATTCTTTGAAAACGGTAATCACGATCTGTCTCGATGGATACCTGCTTTTTACTACTCATTTATTACAAGTTCGGTTTGTTGCGGGATAATAGCTATCGTAGGTGCATTCCTGAAACTGATGAACAAATTCTACCTGTGAGCAACTAATTGAATTGCCCACAACGGTGTGGGCTTCCATCTTTAAAAAGTGCTTTCCATCTCCAACTCAACATCCAGCATCGACAGACATCCGTCGATAAATCCCTCAGCCATCTGAAACTTAATCCGGATCATTTTTTCTGACACCTTTAATTTGCGACCCAGCGCCCGCTTTGAAATATCCCTGATGTAATGGTCCACCAGCAACGCATATTCATCTGGGCGCTTTTGTTTGAGCCTGCCTACGCAGGTATCAACAATCATCGCGTCATTGTCTGTGCAACTTAAACCGCTGGCATTCTCAGGCAGCAGACCTTTAAAGCCCCCAGCTATTGCTGAATATCCAACGTCACTTTCAATCCGGTGTTTTGACCAGTTGCCCCAGCGCTCAAGTACCATCTGAATATCACGCATTATTTTGCACCTCGTTAAACGTTCCCGGACGCATTTCAACCACGCTTTCACACTGATTACCCCAGCAATCCCAGCCTTCAACGCTGTCGCGGGCGAATAATTCAATGCGCCTTACATCGCCGTAGAGCTGTTCCAGGCGGAAGCGGGCCTCTGCTGGTTTCTCGCTGTGCTCTCCCAGACAGGAGAATATGACCTGCTTAACTGATGCGCTGGCGCGGGGTAGTCCGGTTCCGCAGGTCGCAATCAGTAAATCTTCCGTGTTGGCGCGGGTGTGGTTGCCCCCGTTCATGCGCGTCTCAGCATTGAGCATGTCCAGAAGATCGTTAAAATCAAACAGGGTTTGCTCCACTAGCCGCTTATTGAAACGCTGTTCTGCAAGCTGGTTCAGTTTCACCCAGGTTAACCCTTTCATTGTTCTGACACTAAATCCCCAGGCCTTTGCCAGCTCGCGGGCCTCTTCACTATGTGTGCCGGTGTACCACATCGCTAGAACTGCATTTTCTGCTGCCAGTTTCCAGACGGGCACACGGCACAGATCGGTCATATTCATGGTGCTGTAATGATTTTTAGCAGCGCCGTTACTAATGGTATTACCGTAAGACCACGGCGGATCGGCATAAATCAGTTGATAACTCATGCAGCTCTCTCTTTTTTAATATCTTTCATTTTGTTACGGTAAATTGCTGCTATCTCCTCGTAATCTTTCCGGGAGTAGTGTTTCAGTTCATGCGGTCCTGTCAGGCGGTCAAAACGCGCCTGACCAATTTTCGCTATCAGGTTTGGCCTGTACTGGCTCAGGTTCCCCGATCTGTGGTTGTTGCAGGCTGAACACTGCTTATGGCAATTGTCTTCGTCGAAGCTCAGTTCTGGGTTGCTGCCAACGGTCCGATAATGTCCCGCGTGGTACTGCCCCTGATGATGGCGGCCACAACTGATACAGGGTTCATCGGCGTCACGTTCCCGAATGTAGGCGTTAAAGGCCGTCTGAGCCTTTCCTCTGAAATAACTCAATGGTTTAACTTCCAGCTTCCTGATTTTCAACTTGTCCTTTCGAACGCGCTCAGCAACTCGCATTCTGGCTGCGCGTTGATAGGCTACTGCACAAACAGGATCACAGACCTTTTGCAGGTAACGATCAGGTGTGAAGGTCTTACCGCACTGGGCGCACTTCTTCGCCTTGTATACCTTTGCCTTTGGTTTCTTCACTCAAAGTACCCCACTGGAACAGAAGCCCTGGCATGACGGATACACTTCTCTCGCCTGCGGGCTATCTCTTCTCTGTCATGAACCTGTCGGGCAATATCAAAAGCGACGAGCCATTGACGGGCGGCGCGGTGCCACAACTTTTTACCTTCCAGCGCTAATGCTTTCTGACGGGCATCATTCAGACGTTGTTCCAGTGGAGAAGCAGTTCTTAAAAAATAAACAGCCATCAGACCGGCCTGGATGATTTTTTCCACTTCCGCAGCTGCCATCAGATCATTCAGAATGTCCTGAACCGTTTTTTTACTTACTGCTGTCGCCTCACTGATTTGTGCCACAGTTGAACCGGGGTTAGTTTTCAGGTGGGTCAGTGTCCTGGTAATTGCAGAATTCAATGTTTGCTCCCCCTGTGGAAAATCCATTCATAAACTTCCGAACCATCAACCAGCAGATTGTTAAAATCGCCACTGCGAGGCCAGCGAACGGAAACCTGCTGAAGGTCATTTTTTTCATGCAGATTCGCCCTTGCACACTCGAATGCCGCAGCGTGACCTGCCGCGTTCGTATCGGCATCAGCAAAAATAATGAGGTGTTTCACTCCCAGCGGAACCCGGAAGCGTTTCATGAATGTGGTGTTCAGCGTTGCCCAGGTGTTGCATTTTGTTATCTGATGCGCTGACAGCGCGGTTTCGATTCCTTCCGCTATACCAAGTGTGCTGGCAGGCGGAAACATACGAATGGCAACCGAGCGGGCATGATCAAGATACGTGTCGTTCTGGAGTTTCAGCATTTTCTTTGCTGCACCGCCAATATCCGCCTTTTTATCGCCGTCAAGTAACGTACGGTGGAGATAGCAGAGTTCTCCTTTATCATCCGTAGCCAGTGCATAAATAGACTGGAAATCACCACCTGAAGTCTTTTGCTTTTCACAGAAACGGACGTGATCCTGTGGCAAAGCATTAATCCCCCTGTCACGCAGATAATAATCGGCACCGGTATCTTTCAAATGCACGAGTTTTGAAAATTTCCGGCTTACCGCTTCACGCTGTTTTGCTACTTCCGATTTTTCACGCGGGCCATCTGTGTAGCGGGCTTCAAAGGTGTTACCAATCAGCTGGTCAACCTCTGCTGCCAGCTGTTTGAAATCTTTCCTGGTGGCAGCTGTCAATAGCGCCCAGCCATCACCCGAACCACAGACGCAAATGTATGAGCCGGTTCCGTTATAATCATCACAACGATATTTGCCTTTTTTCCCACACAGTGGACAGGCACCTTTGAAGTGGTTTTTGCCTGTGATGGCCGGTAACTGGTAATACTCAAAAATTTCACTCCAGCGGCCAATAGCGGCCTGTTTTGTATTCATGCTGCGTTACCTTTCTGCGTCTGTTTGCCCTTCGCGTATGCGATCTGCTTTGACTTAATAAAATTGCTGACCTCTGGTGTCAGTTCCTGCGGGGTTCGGTGCAGTCCTTTAGGCCACACCTGAAATTTCTGTCGGTAGGTATGCGCACACCATCCATCGCTGACGGGTTTCCCCTGGGCGCTACGGGAACGCTGGTAGTAGAGAATCTGCGACCACCAGCTTTGCTTTTGCTCAGTGGTGAACGTGGTCTGGTTCTTTTTGACTTTGGTTAATTTGCGGCTGCGATCAGTTTCGAAATCCTCTCCGGCCAGCGGCTTGAATCCACACATCGGGCAGATATATACACCGACAGGCTTCACGTAGTGACACTGGGTACATTCTTTTGGCAGGCGCTCAGGTTCATCGATACGTTCAACGCGGACAGGGGCATCTTCCATGCCATCAGAATCTGCGGGCAGGTAGTCATATTCGATATCATCCGGGTAACCCAGCTTATTGACGGTCCCACTGTGATCGAAGATCAGGCAATGGTCTTTTCCAGGCGCAGGGCGCAGGCCACGACCTAAAACCTGAATCCACCGAATCTGTGATTTGGTAGGTCGGGCAAAAATGATGCAGCGAACATCGCTGTCGAAACCTGCCACCAGTACGCCAACATTCACGATGATTTTTGTAATGCCCTGCTCAAAGCGGCGGATAGTCAGCTGTCTCTCGTCATGATGTGTGCTGGCCGTCATAACCTCCACCGCCACGCCAGCACAAGTAAATTCAACCGTTACAAAATTGGCGTGAGCGACGTTGACGCAAAAACAGATGGTTGGACGGTTCTCGCCGTTCTCCAGCCAGTTATTCACAATGTCGCCAACAAGCTTGGCTTCACTCATGATTTTGCCGATCTGCTCTTCGTTGTAGTCCGAACCGTAACCCGCCTGGGCAGACGTTTTTACCGATGACAGGTCAGGTTGTGATGGGGCATAGAATTCATATTTGCTGAGTGCGCCGATCTGGATCAGCTCTTTCATCGTGGTGGGCTTGATCAGCTTGTGATAGTAATTTCCCAGAAACTTAGCGAACGGAGTGCCTGAAAGGCCCAGAACTTTCACATTGGTTTCACTTGTTAACCAGGTAATCACTTCCAGAAGCTTTTTGCGCTTAAGATGGGCCTCATCAATGATCAGCAGGTCTATGTTATCCGGAAATTTTCGACGAATGAGCGTATCGGCTGATGCAATCTGGATCAGGCTGTTAGGATTGTAAGATGGGTGATCGCACCAGACGTAACTTATTTCTTCTGCGGGCAGACCGTACTCAATGAATCGCTTGGCAGTCTGGTCCAGAAGAACTGTATACGGGGCAACAAACATTACGCGCAACTGCCGGGTAACAAAGCCATCAGTAATCAGTGCGGCAATCACAGTTTTTCCAAACCCGACCGGCGCATACATCATGAATGAATTGTGCTGTTTCCAGCTGGCCCGCAACTTGTTAAGTGCAACGATCTGTTTTTCGCGTGGTTGAATACTTAGCATTGCCCCTCCTGAAATGATTATTTTTATTTAGCCGTCTAAACGTCTGTCGGCGGTCACTCTATGGTGATCCCTTTAAGATCACCTTCTCTGGAAAAGCTGTTCCTGCCCCCACACCCCAACCCGATCACCCCCCTTTCCCCCCTCTTACCCTTCCCCTCTCCCCCATGCATGAAAACAATTGGCCGTCTAAACGTCTGGACATTCAAAATCAAAATTATCGTACCGTAGGCGGTTTTACCGTATATCCCCGGATGGCCGGGCTGGAACGCTTGCAAAACTCTCTGAGCCGTTTGTTTGCCGTTCGCTTGGCTGCGTTCTCCTGACGGAATGACACTGGCTCCGCGTCAAACGCTTCCTGGTACGCCTGCGCATATGCCGCTGCAATTTTTCCCCGCATTCCAATAGGCAGTTGTCCTAACTGTTCCTGTATCCAGGCCTTGTCCTCACGAGCAAATGCTGTGGGCATGACTGTGTTTGCATACTCATCTGGATGCATGTGTAAATCCCAGGCGATTAATTCACGTCTTTGGTTTCCGCTGGCGACCGAATACAGACAGAATGGCTTTAACCTCTTCGTCTCTGGCCGCTAGGTGCTTACGGTGATAATGGGAAATTTCACTGGCTTCCGAATCGTCAATCACGCCATCTTTCAAAGCCTGTTCGATGACCTGATCGACATGTCCACGCATGGCAGCTGTTTTAACGGCCTTGCTGAACAGTTCGACTTGATCCAGGTCTTCGAATTTGGGCACATCCACCAGCAACGCGCCGCGTCGGCGGGCGAAGTAATCCGCGATAGCACTCGTACCTGAAAAGTCTTCCATCGCTTCTAACTCATGGATTTCGAAGAACCGACATCCATTTTTTTCATACAGGTTGTTGTTAAAGCTCTCTAAAGACATTCCCAACGCCCCGGCCATTGCTGATCGTCCACCTGGAAATGCTTTGCACATTGCCTTTACTGCTTCTTTGATTCCTACCATGTTGATTTTCCTTTGGTAGTTACTATCCAAGTGCGATACGGTTAGTATTTGCGATGCCATCTGATGCGCTCGGATAGAGGTCCGGACGTAATTCATGAGGAGTTACACCAGTAGCTTCGAAAATACTGATAACTCTTTCAGCAGGAACAATTCCTGATGATCGGTGTTGCCAGTAACTTATGGTCATTGGTGAAACACCAAGCTTGAAAGCTAATGCGCGAGCTGAACCAGCTGCGCTAATCGCTTTTCCAAGTGCAGACATTGTCTATCTCCTGTTTATTCATTTCGATGAATTAAACAATAAGTTTATAAATACGTCAACCCTTAGTTTATAGCTTACGGTAAACATAGTGTTTACAATGAGGGATGAAAATTACAGATGTGATTACTGACATGGATAAAACCAGACCAGATGAACTTATCGCCGTTACAGGTTTGAGTAAGGCAGAACTTGCACGTATAGCTTGCGTAAGCCCCCAGGCCGTTAACAACTGGTTCAAACGAGGCGAAATAGGTAAGGATTCAGCAATAAAAATTGCTGCTGAAACAGGGCTTAATTTGTCATGGATATTGGGCGAAGGGGGCACTCCAACTACTTCTGAAGTCGAGATCGTTGGAAATTTAAAAGACGGTCTAATTCCTGTAATAGGCGATGCTGTTTTAGGAATGGATGGTTTAATTGATATGATGGAATTCCATGCTGGCTGGTTGCGAATCTATAGCGAAGATAAGGATGCTTACGGAGTTCGCGTCCGGGGAGATAGTATGTGGCCTCGTATACAATCAGGGGAATTTGTAGTCATTGAACCCAACACGACCATACATTCTGGCGATGAAGTGTTTATACGTACAAAAGACGGTCATAATATGATTAAGCTGTTGAATTATAATCGTTCTGGAGACTATCAATTTACCAGCATCAACAACGACCATAAACCCTTTACCCTATCTGTGGATCAGGTCGAAAAAGTACATTTTGTGTCAGGAATAATCAAAGCCACACGCTTTATTTCTGCTGACGACGTTTGTAAAGATTAACCCCACCGCAATCCAAATCACCGGCTTAGTGCCGGTTTTTTTATATCTAAAATTCAATCCTTTATCATCAAACTCAAAGTATAAACAAAATATTTATCAACTCAATGTTGACTGCATAGTAAACATATAGTTTAATTCATCCTATCAAGTCGAACGGCGCGACTCTAAACCATGCGTCGGAACCGTGGCGAACCAGAACAACGGCAATACGGAAACACAACGATTTATGTCAGTCCCTTTTCTGTTAAGGGGGCTGAGATGAATCCAGTATCCGACGAGGAAAAGATGATGAAATCAGGAAAACAAACACTTGATGAAAGAACGTTGCGCGATGTGCCCGTAATGATTTACCTGTTTCGCAAACCAACTGGCAACACGGTTAAAGATGCAGAAAATGCAGCACTTGCTGATGAATACGCCGCTGCATTGGAAAGCGGAACTATCGTGGGCTTCATTGATGATTTTGCCCCGGGGGTTTTGGAAGCCCGAAGGGCATTAGGGCAGATTAATTAGATTTTCCGAGCGCTATTTTAAGTTGAGAATACAGGTTTTCCATATTTGCTTTTGTTATCAGCCACTGAACGTTTTCCTGATCTGCATATGTGTCTATTTCGCCATTATTTTCTGTTTCATAAATAAAAGCGTTTAACACTTTGCTGTCTTTAAAGTTGCTATCAGTGAAAGTAATTCCATGCAATCGCTTTAAATTTCTCACGGTATAAAATCCTCCTTGGTTGTAGGAACCAAGAGAATACCACGCGCCGGGCGTGGCTAAAAATCCCGGCACGTTCATGATGCAACAGGAAGGGTTCTGTGTGCTGACGATGGGTATAGCGTCGAAAGTACGTTCAGGCAGTGCCCTTCCACTTGCCTCACCAGGGTGACGCTGGCCCGGCGTAATGGGCACCTGACCATGAGTGTGTAGTCTTGGCGGTTATCCGGTCTTCAAACCAACCAAACCGGAGGAGCGAGGATGATGTTCTGACGGATAACCGTCCTTTTTGTGTCCGATCAGGTGATGTGCTGGGACACCCTGCCCGTGCGCAGGTTCGATTCCTGCCGGACGCCTTAAAAGTAATAAAGCTTAAGGAAATGATATGTTCCAACAACCTGTGTTTACTGACCTTATGCGCGTTACACGCGGTGTGCAGGCAGTACGAAAACCCAAAATCATTACGGTTTTGCGCAAGAGCTGGATTGGCAGGCTCATTACGCAGAAAGGCAATCCACTCTGAAGAAGGCAATTTTATGTCTGAAAATAAATGCACTCCATTCAGCCAGCAACTGGCTTATATCAACCGTGGCACCCTTGATACTGAATTAACTGAAGCGCTGGCAGAAGTAATTAAAGCCGTGCGCGAAACAGGGAAAAAAGGTGCGGTAACGTTAACTCTTAACTGTTCGATGTTGAACGCTCGTGATGAAAACACGATGAAGTTAACGCCAAAAGTAGCCCGAACCATCCCGGAACTGGATCGCGCTGATACGATTATGTTTTCAACAGCTGACGGCGAACTGTTGCGCGACGATCCCAGCCAGACACAACTGGATTTGCGCGTTATCGACAAGCCAACCCATGCAGCAGCACCTATTAAATTGCAAAACAGCCAGTAATTTTTAACAAAAACTTTTCCACAACCTGTAAGGAATATTCAATGAAAGATGTTGAAGGCACTCTTGTGTCCGAAATTCGCGATCTGACGGCTATCAGTCTTGTGCCAAAAACAGAAATTCCGGCGATTGCTTTGCCTGATAACTATTCTCTGAAGTCGCTGGAAAGCCATCAGCTTTCACCATCAAGAATTCGTCAGCGTGTCCGACTTATTTCGCCTGCCTCACTGATCGCCTATATCACTAAGTTTAAAGATGAGCGTTCAGTAGTTTTTGCGGATAAAGAAAATACCAAAATTGTGGCAGTGCTTGATTATCACGAATCAGCATCAGCAGCGAACTGGGGAGAGCATAAAGCCTATTACGACTGCCCGTTCTCCGACGACTGGAAAGAGTGGGCTGGTCGCGATAAGAAAGCGATGAACCAGACCGACTTTGCAGAGTTTCTTGAAAATCACATCCAGAACGTTGCGCCAGTAAGCGATGACTATAAGGGGCCATCTGGTACAGCTTTGCTGGAAATGGTTCTTGCATTTCAGGAAACACGTAAAGCTGAATTTAAGTCTGTACGCCGCCTGCACGACGGAACTTACCAGATGTCGTACAGCGATGAAAAATCCGGAGCCGGGAATACATCTCTGCCCGAAAAAATCAGCCTGGCCATATCACCATTCCATAATGGTTCGCCTTATCAGGTTGATGCCCGCATTCGTTATCGCCTACGTGATGCTCAGTTAGTCCTCTGGTATGAACTAATTGAGCCACAAAAAATTGTGGAACACGCATTTCAGGAAATCATTGTCGATATGGAAAATCAGTTAGCTGATGTTCCGGTCTTTGAAGGCTCAGTCTGAGCCACCAGCTGAGTGTTGTTTTATGCGCCGCTTATAGTGGCGCATAGCAAAGCATTTATTTTCAGGAGAAAGACTATGGCAAGCTTAGGTCAGCTTTATAACAACAAAGATTCAGGGCTTACGACTAAAAAAACCTTCATGGTTCCGCTGGCTGAAATATATGCCGAAGAAGGTTATAACGTTCGTGAATTAAATAAGCCGCACGTTGAAGAATTCCGTGATGCTTTTATTGCCGGAGAATATCTCCCTCCGCTGGCCGTTGAAGTAACTGAGCAGGGAGTAAAAGTAATTGACGGCCACCACCGATATTTTGGTGCGCTCGCTGCTGTTGAAATGGGTCACGAGATTATTCGACTTGAGTGTAAAGACTTTGTCGGTAGTGAAGCAGACAAAATCGCATTTATGATCACCAGCTCTCAGGGACTTGCATTAACACCATTAGAACGCGGTACTGCTTATACGCGCCTGCAAAATCAGGGGTTCACCAATGCCGAAATAGCCAAAAAGGTTAAAAGGTCTGAATCCGATATTCTCCAGCACATCCAGCTCAATGAATGCTCCCCTTACCTCAAAAGCCTGGTCCGTTCTGGTTCACTGAATTATGCGCTGGCAATAAATATCTCACGCGAACATGGTGTTTATGCAGATCGTGAAGCGGCGCGGTTAATGAAAAAAGCCGAGGATGCTGGGAAAAAGAAAATCACAAAGAGCATTGCTAAACCTCAATTCAATGCAGGTAAAGCCCGGCGTGTGCTGGAACTGCTATGTGACTCGGTTTTCAGCAGCAGCAACGGTGATTGCCTGATCCTGACAGATGGAACCGCTGAAGAGATTAATCGCATTCTTGCCGAGTACCGCCAGGGTATTCAATCCGACACTGAATCCAACAGCCCGGAAAATATTACCAGCGTTCCAGAGTCACAAAACGCCGTGAATGGAACCGCTGAAGAAACATTACCTTTGCAGAAAGCTGATCTCATCAATTCAAGTGTCGAACTGTGGGCGTGTGCTGCCGCAGCGTTCGGAGATAAAGATGAGTTCACATTCAGTGAATCGAAGTTTGCCCACGTCTGGGCTACTGATTCCTTTGAACACCCTGAAGCAGTCGTTGTGATGCCGGAGATCATCTTCAAAGCCAAGAGCCTGGTGAGGGAATACTTGGAGTCTAAAGAGCTGCGGGGATGGCTGGAAAGTAGCGGGTTAAGCGGTGAAGAAATCGAACCTGTTTATGAGCGCATGCGCGATGTTGCCGTTGAACTGATGGGCGAAGAAGAAAGCCATGTAATGAATATGGCTGGCTTTATATCACTAATGCAAAACGTACCCAGAGACGCCTGGTTCAATATTAGAGAACTACGCGCTGCCGTTCGTACTCCTGTAGAAACTGAGGAAAAAAAATGAGCTGGATTACGACCCTCACAGGCAAGCATTTCAATTTCTGCGACATTAAGCCGGAATCAATTTGCATCGAAGACATTGCAGCAGCGCTGTCGAATATTTGCCGTTTTACCGGACATGTGCCGGACTTTTACAGCGTGGC
This sequence comes from Erwinia papayae, assembly GCF_058241465.1. Classification (NCBI taxonomy): domain Bacteria; kingdom Pseudomonadati; phylum Pseudomonadota; class Gammaproteobacteria; order Enterobacterales; family Erwiniaceae; genus Erwinia; species Erwinia papayae. The sequence continues at coordinate 32,812 of NZ_JBZCHT010000005.1, read as the reverse complement.
TCAGCATTCGGTATTGGTCAGTGAGCTGGTGCCGCCAGAATTCGCCTTTGAAGCCCTCATGCATGACGCGGCTGAAGCCTACTGCAGCGACGTTAATTCACCGCTGAAATCGCTGATACCAGATTACCGGGCCATTCTCAGCAGCGTGGAGCTGGCGATATCGGAGAAGTACAACCTTCCACCAGCAATGAGCGATCCCGTTAAGCATGCCGATCTGGTAATGCTGGCGACAGAACGCCGGGAGTTCGGCCTTGATGATGGCACACCCTGGCCGATCCTTGAGGGTATCGATCCGGCCCCGATGTTAATTACCCCTCTTTCGCCTCGCCAGGCTCTTGTCAGGTTCATGCAGCGCTTTAACGAGATCCGCGCCGGTGAGCAGGGAGGTGACCATGCGTGATTCAATAGCCATCCCTACAGAGTTTTATCAGATAGCCAAACACCTGCGTGAGCAGGATAACCGCTGTACTGACCAGCCAATGTTTGTCGTCTTCCAAAAACAGGAAATCATCGGCAGTGATGAGCATTCGCCTAGCCGCATTGCATGGGTCTGGGAAGGCGAAGAGGTTGCCCCCCTCAAAGCCCTTAGACTGGAACTGCTTTATCAAGATGGGCGGGATACTCGCGGATATGACCGGTACGCAATGCAGGAAATCGACGTGTTTGTCACGGCATGTTTTACAGAGTCAGGGTGCAAGGAATATCTGCGACGCAATGGGCACAACCTGAGACTTCCGTTCATCTATGCCGATGGTTCGTATCGTAATGATGAATATCGCGTTATCCGAAACTGGTTAATGTCATTGACCGAGGGAGGCGAGCATGCGTGATCTTACCGTGAACTTTTTCTTCAAAACTAAAAGCGTGACTTTCTCGCGCTGGTTAGAGGGTATTTTAGCGAAAGGAGAAGCGTTTCCCCGCGAACTTGCGAAACGCTTAGAAATTCAGGCTGACAGTGATGCAGAGGCCATTGATTTCGTTAAGCAGATTCTGATTGATATAGCCGCAGAAGACGCGGGAATTAATCCTGATGTAGCTGGGAAATCATTTCGTGAACGCACTGGAGGTGATTCATGACCCAGCGCCCATACGAAAAAACACTACCGCTCAGACAACAGCCGTGGCTGTTCAGTAAGCCGGGGAGGAAAGGATGAAGCTAACTAACGCACAAATTTACACCCTGCGCCGCATGTTATCTGGTCGAAAATATAAGTTGAGAGGTGACTGTAAAGAAGCGCTTGAATGTAGGATTAGCGTCCGAATCGCGTTTGTATCAGATGATATTTCAGCACCATCGGTGCCAGTTTTGTTTCGTCTTAGTTTGGTGAAATTCATGAGTGGGAAGGTGAAACAAAACAGCGCCTGGTATCCGGTCGTACTGACCGAAGCAGGGAAACGTCTTGCGGAATCTGCATTAATTAAGGAGCCAGCATGACAGTTACAGCTAATGAAATGCGCGGAATTTTGAAGGGTAAATGCCTGCCGGGTGACCTGCGTGTAAATGAGGAAATACCAGATTATCTGGTCCGTAAGTTTGCGATGCAGGCGGCGCGGATTGCTGAACAGCAGGCTGTTATCGACCAGCGCAACGGAGAGTGCGACCGATTGATCAATGAGCTGGCTGCGCTGCGGGAGCAGGAACCTGTCGGTTATATCGACCCGGACTCGTTACGCGAATACCGTGGAGTTAAGACGGGCGGAAGCTGGTCAGATAAACCTAAATTTGGCGAGTACAATCAGTCGCTTCCCATATTCACCCAGCCAGTACCACCAGCCCCGGTTGCCGTGCCTGATAAGTTGCCAAAACAACTCGAAGTAGTCGGTTATAACGATGGGTGGAACGCCTGCCGCGCTGAAGTGCTGCGCCTCAACAACGGGAGCAAGAGCGATGACGAATGAAGAACGGCAGGCGCTGATTAAAGACACCAAGGAAACTATAGACGTGCTGGAAACATACATAGCACGGCTAAAAGGCCATACCACAGATTTATCGCGCTTTGAAAGCCAGATAAAGCGGCAAAAAATAGCTCTGGCCGCGCTTCAGGCTAAGCCAGCTTGCTATGCCCATCGTTTAATAAACACGTTGAGCGGCACTGTCTATCCCTGGGCGTACGGGCTTGACGAAAGAAAACCTGACGAGTGTTCTGGATTCACAGTAGAGGTGAAACCGCTCTATTCCGTTTCCCCAGCGCCAGCAGTACCGGATGGGTGGCGACTGGTGCCAGTTGAGCCGACAGATGAGATGTTAGCAGCGGCGATGGAATGCGATGATGTGGTTTTTGATAAAGAAGATGATACCGCTTTCTGTGTCCAATTCGACAATATCTACAGCGCAATGCTTGAAGCGGCACCGGAGCCGGAAGGTGATGCGTGAGTTGGTCTGAGGCTTTTTTTGATGCTGTATTTATAATCTGCGCAGTAAGGGCTTCCATCGCGTTGGTTAAATAATTATTTTCTCACGGAGTTTTCAAATCAAATGAACCATTTAATGATAGACCTGGAAACAATGAGCAATAAACCAGACGCAGCGATAGTGGCGATAGGTGCAGTGTTCTTTGAACCAAGGACTGCGGAACTGGGTGCTGAATTTTCCGTTACCGTGAAGCTGGATAGCGATATGGCTATTGGCGGCGTAGTAGATAGTAAAACAATTCTCTGGTGGATGCAGCAAAGCACAGAGGCCCGCGCCGCGCTAACGTCTGAAGATGCCATTCCAGTTAAAAAAGCTCTTAATGCCCTAATCAGTTTTGTAGATCAGAACGCTGAGAATGCCCGAAGATTAATGGTGTGGGGTAACGGAGCCAGCTTCGATAACGTGATCCTGCGCGGTGCATTCGAACGCTGCAATATGAAGCCTTGCTGGGAATGGTATAACGATCTGGATGTAAGGACGATGGTTCATTTGGGCCGACAATTGGGTTTTGACCCGAAGAAAGCAATGCCGTTCACCGGGGAACGCCACAATGCACTGGCTGATGTTATTCATCAGGCTAAATATGTCTCAGCTATCTGGCAGAAACTTTTTAATCAGAGGTAATCATGACTACTGAAGAAGCACTGTCTAAGCCATATTTGAATGTTCATGAGGTGGCAAATATTTTCCATGTGCAGCCCAACACCGTAAGGCAATGGGTGAGCAAAAACCGGCGAACCGGCTTGCAGAACCACCCACTTTTTCCAAGCCCGATTTACAGAGGAAAACTGACTTTTCGGACCTCTGAAATTCTTTCATATCAGGAAGATAGGGATAAAACTGCAATTTTACCTTCGCCATAAACCAGAGACTCTACTTTTGACCACCACAGCGCATAAGCCCGACGCTGTTCATCAAGATAATCACTCCTGTCGTATACCTGCCACACCCCAGGCAATTTATGGCCCAACATGATCTCCGCAATGTGCGGCTCGGTAAACTGAGAGAAGTTTGTCCGCGCTGTTCTGCGGAGATCGTGAAGCGTCCAGTGTGCCAAATCCTCTTCAAGATGACGTTTTGCGGACACCCTGATGTATTCCGGGATGTCGGAGAGCGTCGATCTGCCTACAGGTTTATCTATTTTCTCATTCCTAATCAGAAATCTACTTTTAACATTAAGCTTAAACAGCTCTTCAAGCATCCCGGCTGCTTCAGGTATGATCGGCCTGATGATTGGCTTTCCTGACGAAACTCCTGTTTTGTGGAACTCAGGGGGTATGATCCAGACCATAGTATCCATATTAAAATGTGATCGTTCGGCAAAAGCTAATTCTCCGCTCCGGCAGGCGAACAGAAGGCACAGCTTAACCAGTAGCTGATATTTTATGTGTATTCTGCTGGCCTCCATTGCGCGGAAGATTGTTACAATCTCATCGTCTGAAAGTACCCTGTCGCGGTCTTTCTTTTTGATGCCAAGATCAGGCAGGCCAATATCACGGATCGGCTGTGCTGTTGAAAGCTTGCGCCTGTATGCCCATTTGTGGGCCTGCTTGGCATTGATGAGTATACGCTCAGCAATTGCAGGAACTGACTTAGCCAATGGCTCAAGAACGTCAAGCCAGTGGTGTAAAGTCGTTTCGTCATGGGTATATTGGCCAATGCGGGGAAAGAGATAAATTTCAAAAGACCGATACAATTCTGCATGGTTCTTTTTATGGTCTATACAATATTTGTGGTGCCACTCGGAAATAACATCTTTCACGGTGGCAATCTTATATGCCTCATCCCTTGCCATCTTTTTTAGCATACGTGGATTCCTGTTTGCCTCCAGTTCACCACGAAATCTGACCGTTTCATCTCTTGCTTCCTTCAGAGAGGTGGCCGGGTATGTTCCAATATCAACCCTCTCTTGCTTTCCATTCCATCGATAGCGAAACTGAAAGGCTATACGTCCTTTGACGCTTACACGGGCTGACAGTCCGTCACGATCTGATTTAACGACAACCTTTCCTGTTTCCTTTCCGTGCGTGCTCCTGAGCCATGAGTCAGATAAGGCCATGCTTCCCCCGTGTACATATATAGAAAATGACCACAATTATGTACTCAATTGAGCGAATAGCAAAAAGGATAATTAAGAATGATTACGAATAATTATGTAGGAATCATAGCGAGAGACCAGGCGTGATGCGGGGTTGTCAGGGGTTTTTGAATATAATTTTATATATTTCTGTATGATTACAGATAGGTGGATTTGTTTGGGTGGGAGATAATGGCAAAAGTGCGGCGTCGCTTTATTTCCAATGAATTAGAGAGGTCAGTCATTGCAAAATCCCTAAATATGTACTCATACATGTACACGATTTTAATTTATGCGCTGTAGTGTACAGCATGAGGTTTAATTAATCGCCCGTAATCGTTAAGAAGAAAAGCCCGGCGCAACGGGCATAACAGTTTATGACCCCGCGTCGTCCGGCGCTGTTGGTAATTCCTTTGTTCCATCCCCCGCAGCAATGTAAGCACGTAGCGCCTTGCGGTAAGTCGTCCACATCGCTTTTTCGGCTTTCACATATTCCTCATTGTTCGTGTCGTTGTAATCGTCATCATCAATGCGCTGTTGCAGTGCTGTGATGTGCTCAGACGCGGAATCGTACTCTGTCTGCGCCTTCTGTAAATTTTCAATCGCGGGATCAGGCTCTGGGTTTTTCTCAAGGTGCGGGCCAGTCTCATCAAATAAGCCATAGTAGCCATAAGGGGGATTGAAGAAGGCTGTGTAATCTTCATCGCTGATGGGTTTCAGGTCGTCAGGAAGGGTTCCCGCTTCAACGTATGGCTTCTGCCCTTCCTCGTCTGCCGGATAAAATCCCAGAGTTTTTAAGCTGTACATATTTTTCGACATGTCAGAATCCTATTGCGATGTAGTTGATGCGCACTGTGCTGTTTGTCTGCCTGTTTGTCCCGTTAAAAACGGCATAATCAAATCCCGTTATTCGGTTGCTGTTGTAGTTGATTACCATAATGCTGATGCCCGCCTGGTAGGCTATAACGGGAATACAGGCAATACAGACATTTGCAAACGTGTTTGGGTAATTCACGGTCCCTTCACCTGATGCGTTCGTTGTTGTCACAACAGAATCAACGACCACACGCATGTTTCTGTCGGTAAATGGCAGTGTGAAACTGTTGTAGGTACTGATCATTCCGGCGTTAGTCAGAAATGCCTGGGCGCTTTTTTGTCCCGTCCCGCCCTGCGCTACAGACAACGCTGTAGTCAGCCCGGATAGAGAGGTGATGTCGCTGTTAGCGCCGCTGGCCGCTTTTCCGTTGATGCCATTGTTAATTGCTTGCTGCATGGCAGGCCAGCTGAGTCCGGTCACATTCGTGTTATCTGGTAAATTAACCGTGATGTTGCCAGAAGCCGAATAGAACTGCTGCCAGTTGGCTTTATCCAGAATCATTCCCCGCGTCATACGGGCAACGTCATCCAGCACTTTTTGAGTGACGGCAACCTGAAGCGTGGCGGGAACAGCGTACCAGGCTATGCCGCTGGCATCCGGGCCGGTGTACGCCGTGCCAATGGTGAGTGATGTATCTGACGCGATTGCGGAAACCACCAGAGTATAAGGAGCGCCACCGATGATAACGCCGATGAAATCACCGGTTTTCAGATCAGTGGTAAACGCTGTTCCGGTTCCGTTAACCGCTGCTGAATTATTAGTTACTGCGAGTGTGCCTGCTGACATGCGTTTCTCCGGGCAATAAAAAACCCGCATTTTGCGGGCTGGGCATGGTTATAATATTTATCTTTCTTATGAGTCGTAGATATTTGTCTCAATATAAAATGCGGTGTTCTGATAGGCGAATCCAGCGCCGCCGCTTGCTCCAGAACTTATCTGTAATCGTCTGTTAAGGACGCTGTTACCAGTAGCGCCTGTATGATAATCAAAAATATTATAACCACCCAAGCTCGAATTGCTTTGTGATGTCCTTCCAGAAAAAAAAGGCATCACTGCTACCGGAGTCCCCATATCTATGATAGTTCCGTCACCAGAAACGCTAATCCCGGTGGATTTAATTTCCAACGGTTTCATGTCACATGAATACACTAATTCACCAGATGAATTGAATATGAATATACCATAATCAGATTTCCTTATCGCCAAATTAGCAAAACAGTAAATATCAACCGTAGATACATTTAGCGTTTTTTTAACCGTTAATCCTCTATAGCCATTAATATCAGAATCGTCAAACGAAACGACTCCTACTGCATTATATCTGACGAAAAAAACTGCATTCTTGCTACTCGGCACTGATGACTGATATGAGGCACCTTCAGTTGCCTGTATTTGTGTTTTACTTATAAAGTTTAATGGAGTCACTTCAGGACTCACCCATAGTGTTCCATCATCCTTCATAATTTGTAAACCGTATGACATGCTCAGCCCCAATAAAAAATTATATTCCCTCTTGATAAACCACTCCATGTTACATCTGAAGAAGATATATTAACGGTGGGTGGAGTGGATGAATTTGCTGGCTGACTAAATATTGATGATGCTAAATATTTTAAAGATTTGCCTTGCGGTGGAGTACCATAACTTCTTTGTCCTGAAGATGCTGATATCGACTCAATAAAGAAAACCGGAGTAAGTGCTCCGGTTATGTCAACGCCTTTATCATCATAAACTCTAACGCCATATGACATAATTACTCACAGTTTATGTTTTTGAAAGTTCCTGGGGATAACCATCCTGAACCAAAGAAAGATAATCCTTGCACTTTCTTTGGCTTGACTGAAAGTCGACCAAACCTATCATACCTTATTTTTTCCACATGTAGCTTAATTTCAGTATCACTGGGAAAGGTATTCATTTTGTAAGAGATAGCGCAGTCAGTATTCTTTTCCCTTGTTGTATTTTCTGAGCATCCTGAAATACTAATACTTGCCAACAATACCCCTGACAACGCCATTCTTATCATAAACTCTCAGCCCATCATTAGTTAACCTTACAGACCCATTTCCAGATTCTACGCCATTGATTTCAAGTATTCCATCCTTACCAAACCGCCATCCAACAGAACCGGCAACATAGTTATTGGACTGGATATAGCTCCCGATCATCGCATTGGTGATCCATCCATCCCCAATAAACGCCTGATTGATAAGTGTCTGCCCGTCCTTAACGACGAATGGCGAATAGATATTTCCACCCGTTCCGCTGACGATAACAAACTGGTTAGCGTTGATGGCAACGCGGGTATCGACTGACGAACCGTTGATAGTGACCGCCACTGACAGACCGGCATCATAGTTGGTGCCAGCGTATTTAATGCCCGCCTTCAGGGTATAAATTGCGGAGCCGCCAGAGGCGTCAGCATAGGCGGTCATTTTCTGCTGTATTGCCGCCTCGTTTGCCGATACGGCAGCATTGGTGGCAGTAAAACTTGCGGTGACATCCGTCTCCAGCTGTGCGACAGAACTTTCTGCATCAGCGGCCACCTTTTGCGCCTGGATAATCCCCGCCTTATTCTCGCCGTACTGCGCCCATGACTGTGTAACGCTGTCATAGTTTGCCATCACGTTTTGCAGAATGGATTCCGGGTTGGTTTCCAGCGTGGCCACCAGCGCTTTACCATCCTCTGCGGTGAGGAATTTTTCGGTAATATCGCCCAGCAGCGCGGTTGCATCGGCTGATGACATGCCCGCGACAAACGCCGTCCAGTCACCGGTATTGCCAATTTTGTCAACCAGCCGGGCGCGATACCAGCGGCGAACGCCAGCTGGCATCGGCCCGTGCTGATAGCTGACACCGGGGTAAGGCACATAGGCCAGAAACTGAGGGCTTTGACCGTCCGCCGTTGTCGCTACCTGAATTTCTGTGTACGCGGTATCACCAGAGCCGTCAGGGAATGCCCAGGTCAGGTCGATATTCCACACCACATTATCGGTGGCGCTCAGGCTGACCGGTGTTCCAGGCTTGCCAGCTTTGCCCGTCAGCGTTGTGGATTCCGCATAACCCCACGGCGAGGACACCTCCGCCGCATTCTCAGCACGTACCCGAACGTCATAAACACCGGTATAAATTCCCTGAATGCTGAAACCCTGGGCGCTGGTCTGGCTGACGTTGATCCAGTCGCCGGAATCTTTACGCCACTGTGCTACGTAACGAATCGCCCCCTCAACTTTGTCCCACGTCACGTTCATGGAAGCGACCGAAAGCCCCTGCTCCACAAAGCTGACCTCACTAATCACGATATTGGTCGGTGCTTTCAGAACGCTGACAGGCGTCACCGTGATCGGCGCTGCCTCAATCCGCACCCCGTCATCGATATAACGGTATTTGTTCGGATCGTGCTGCACTCCGGCCACGGTGAATGTGCCATCGTCGTTCTGGCTGATGGACGTCACCCGGAAATACTGAATCGCCAGATTGTCACTGTCGATGGCCCATACCGCACCAGTTACCGGCGTCTGACTGAATGCGGTATTCACCGTCACCGTTTTTTTATCGTCGCTGATGCTGGCAATAGTGCGGGTTTGTGCGGTGCCGTCCGGCAGGTTCAGCACCAGGCGATCTCCTGCGGCATAGTCAACGGCACGGTCCAGCGTGATATTCAGGTTATTTACCGCGCTGATGCGCCCGCCGTTGGTTTTGCCAGCCCTGAACGGATCGGCAACACCAATGATTTCAGCAGGTAACGGGATATAACCATCCAGCCCCACGCCAAACGAAACGGTACCGTCCTTCGCATTGGACAGGATAGCCCAGCGCCCGCGTCGGTGCGCTTCACTCTGCGATGTGCATCCAATCGCAGTAAGTGATGTTTCGTTCACGCCATAACGGCTTACAAGATCAGAATCGTAAACACCCTCCACCGTGTCGCTGTAATGATTCTGCGGATCGGACCAGCTGACCTGGCACGAGGTGTAACGGTTTTTGTAACTTCCCCCGGCATAAGTCGGAAATCCATCGATCATGTTGGATGAGTGATAAACGAAATCCACGGACACATTGCCGTTACTGTCCACCTGCGGAACATCGGCCTTCACATAAATCTGGTCGTTGCCCCAGAACGTGATCCCTCTGAATATGGCTGCAAAATCATTCAGGACGGTATACGCATCTTCCTGACTCTGGGGATAAACATTGCAGGTAAAACGCGGCTCCTTTCCGCCAGCACCATCCGACACCATTTCATCGCAGTATTGCGAAATTGCGTACAGCTCCCATTTATCAATCATGGTCGCATCGACGCGGTTTCCCATGCCGAAAATCTTATCCAGCACCATATCGTAAAAAATCCACGCCGGATTGTTCGTATAGGCCCACTTAAAATCCCCCTGCCAGGTGCCGCTGTAGGTGCGGGTGTTGGGGTCATAGGTGGTCGGTACGCGAATAATTTTCCCCTTGGGCTTACAGGTAATTTTCGGTGCGCTGCCGTTGAACTGGCTGGCGTCCACTTCGATGTACAGCAGTGCAGTAAGCGGGTAGCGTAATTTGCTGTCGATTACCTCAGCGTAAGAGAACACTTTGAAAGCGTTGACCAGCTTTGAGGATGTGGAATCGGCTGTAATGCGGCGCACACGAATGGCCCAGCCGGTTGTGGCCGTGGGTAAATCAATACGGTGATCACGCTGGTATTCCGATGTAGTTTTACCGTTAAAAGTCGCATCGACCACCGTCTGCCATGCGCCGCCGTCAGTTGAAAGGTCAATAGCGTATTGCGTCGATGTTCCGACCATATCCCCGTTATCTTTATAGAGGTACTGAACTGGCAAGCTTAACTTGATACGCACGGCATCCAGCGACAGGTTGGTATACTGCCGCGTCCAGGGCGCTGACTGCGTGACCGCCACACCTACAGAAATCTCGTTATCAACCTCCGGCATACCCTGGATATACGTCTGATCCTGGGTGCCTTTGCGGTAATCCCATACCACGCCGGTAAAATTGTAGGTTCCGTCATCATTCGCCAGCTGGGTATCGTTCAGGTAAATCTGCTGGGCAGTTAAATCGCCCTGAATTTCACCCTCAGAGATTGCCAGCAGCATTTTCAGTTTTGCCACCGACAGCAGATCGTCAGCCTGCTCAACCGGCGTATGCGCACTGCTACTGCCGCCTTTACTGCCGTGGATGGTCACACCGTCGAGAAGTCGCATATTGCACCCATAAAAAAGGCCGCAATGAGCGGCCAAGGTTAATTACTGATCGAATATCAGGATGTTACAGAAAGATACTTAAGGATATGTTGAGTATTCAGCCCGTCTGCGTTTGGGGCGCAGGCGCACACAATGATGAGGAATGGCTGATTACCTCTGGTAAGGTAAAGTTATGCTGGTAAACTTTGATCCACTACGTAATCTGGAAAATGATAGAAGAACACACCCATGGAACATAACCGCTTATACAGAACGCAGCGGGATGTATTACGATTTTATTTCAAACCCATCACTGATAAACCAGTCTCTTGAAGACTTTAAACCCCATGACGAACAGGAAGCTGTTCAGACATTTTATTCATTCCTGAAATGGATTAATGGAAATGGAAGCCACCTCGAAACTAACGATTGCGCACTCAGGGATTCCATAATTCCCAATAATGATAAACTATTTAAATTCTCTCATAAGATCGATGGGCGTCTAGAATTCTTTTTTCGCGAGCACAATCATAATTGTGATGTTAATCTCAGCACCTGGTTAATGAGAATGCTTTCTCTTTATTTGCAGGTAGAAAGGTCCGACTTCTTCGATGCTCTCATTGACATCCAGCTTGCGCCTACAGAGTTCATCTCGCTTCCGGTTCACGAGTGTGAAGGACACAGAATCAGAATCACCTTCAGTGCATATGGTCACGGAGATACTGACGTCTGGAAGTGCCTTAATACTGTATTCCATAGCCTCTGGGAAGCCACCAAAAGGCTGAATCACGCCATTGAAGAAGGGGATAGCCCCACTTTCCCGTAAGGGAAGTTGCTGAATAAAATATTCTAGGTTCAAATTTGACTCCGGGGGTGAACCAACCCCTTCTTCAACACCAAACTTTAATTCTTCCATTTTTTATCTCTCTGGTTATTACTGTTGATCGCTGGTAAAACTGCCCGCGCTGATAATGGCCCCGCCGATTTCACGCTGGCCGTAAAGTACCGGTACGGGATATCCCATCGCCACGGTGTTAACCGGGGAACCAAAGGCATAGTTCGGTTTATTGTCTGTGCTGGATGATGCGCCCACGTTGTAGCTGGACTGCGGCGTAAGCATCTGCACCACCCCACCCAGCAGCATGGACAGGCCCAGACCGGTGAGCGCCGTTGTGGCCGTGGCCGCTGCCGCAGCACTGATACCCGCAAAAGCCGCAAATGACGCACCCGCCGTGAAAAATGCCGCGACCAGAGCCACTGCGCCGATCACTATCTGTAGCGTACCGCCTCGCTTTGCACCTTCAGCGATGGACATCATCTGAAACTCTGTGGCAGAGCCGGACATTTCAAATTCAGCCAGGCCGATATTTTCTTTCCCGCTGAAGAACGCAAATCGCACACCATTGAGGTGCGCATTCGACACGTAATGTTTGAAGCCCGGAACCTGTGAGCACATCGCCCGCAGCATTTCCCGCAGGTCGGCAACGTGAAAGCGGTGAACCTTGCCGAATTTACGCGCCATTGCGCCCTTAAGCATCAGTGTTTTAAGCATCCATTAACTCCTTTCTGCGCACCACACGCACGGTGCGGTTTCGCCAGTAATCGCCATACGGAACGCGGGTAGAGAGGTTGCCGAAGTTATGGTGAAGAATGATATTGTCACCCAGGTAAATCGCCGCATGGTTTGTGACCGGTGCGCCGATCTGCATCATGATCATATCGCCCCCGCGCATCTCTGCCTGGCTGACCTCAATGAATCCTTCAGCCTGCCAGTTATCGTCGTAACGATTTTCCTGACCGTTCAGCCACCACTCGTAATCCACCGACCAGTTATTCAACGTTATGCCATGCGTCTGCCGATAGTAATCCATAATCAGCGTCCAGCAGTCGGCATGGCCCAGCACCCACTGACGCCCGGTAAAATCACGATCCCCACGCGGTGATATCGTGCAGAAATCTCCGTCAGGCCACGACATAATTCCCCACTCCACCCCGCTGTGGTCGCACTGAATGCGGTCCATTTCAGAGGGGATAAGCTGCGTCACATCCGGGTGGGAGTGGATAATCATTAATATTTCGCCCTGCGTTTCAGCAGAAAGATAATCCTCCGGGGCCAGAGTAAAATGCTCCGTGGGTTTCTCGCTGGTATTACGGCAGGGAATATAAATCTGACCACTGTTTGCCTGCACAACCACCCCGCAGGCTTCCTTCGGATAGTCGGCAGCGACATGCTCACGTATCGCCGCCAGCAGTTTTTCACGCATATTATTTCCCCTGGAGATTAGCTGCCGGGAAGCCGCCGAACGGCAGGGGCTGATCGTCGCCAAACCGTGCCTTACAGTCGGCCAGCCTGCCGCCGCAAATGTCTTTTGACGGATCGGATGTTGCTGAGCCGTCTTTTGCAAAATACTTTGTGCCGTTGTAATCACAGCCGGTGCCAGTGCGATACCAGCCGCGCATACACCATGTGCAGACTGGCGTTATCTGCCGGGATGGCAGTTGCAGCCCCTGGATATCAAACGGTGAGCACAGCTCAAAATCCACCTGTACCCGCGTCTCCGCCGTTTTTGCGTTGACGTAAAAAAGCTGTACACGTTCTTCCTGTGGGTTGGCGTTGGGATTGCCCGCCGTCCAGTTTGCCGCATCAAGATATTTCGCCAGTGTGGTATGAATTTTTACCTTCGCTTTCACCATGTCGTCATATTGCAGGCACAGCGCGGTAACGTAGTTACCCACGTTACCGACCGACAGCTTTGGTGTTGGCTGTGATCCGGTGCTGGTCATTTCCACGCCAGTGAGTTCGTAGGGGTGCGGATCGTATTCATTGCCCTGCCAGATTATTGAGGGCAGGTTTTCTGCGGCAAACGAGGCCCAGCCGTCAGTAGGCAGGTTGTAGGCGTGGAAGCGGAGCACGGTGTCCAGACCAAAATCCGTCCCGTCAATCTCTATCAGCTGCACCAGCTGGCCCGGCTCCAGCGCCTGAATGTCCTGGTTAAAGCTCATGGTTCACCCATAAAAAAAGGACGCCGGAGCGTCCTGTTATCTGTTCGTGACATGTCACGGCGCAAATGCCTGTTCAAAGGTAAAAGTGATTTCCACAAAGTTTCCGTTAACGAACTTTGGATTGATGGAATCCGACTTTACCCGGTACAACTTTTTCTCCCCCCAGGGGTTGGTCCACCAGCAGGAGGTGATGACGTGAGCCTTCAGAAAGGCCCGCACCGTTGCCATTTCAGTGAGTCTGCCGTTAACGGCCAGCGTCCATGACTCAGCCGCATCGTTGATACCCTTGCTGGCGACCTGTTTATAGCCATCGCCAAACTGCGCCTGAATCGTTGATACCGTCAGCTGTTCGCTGGCTTCCGTTCTGGCACACCAGGTAAATGTGTCAATCGCCATAATTAACCCTTGTAAAGCGCTCCACCCGGAGACATTTCCCTGCGCAGGCGGCTGGTGATCTCAGTCTGCACAATGTTTTTAAGCTGGTTTGCCACATCAGACGTACCGGATGCGCTGGTTTGTGAGCCAGTCTCACCCTGCTGAATGGTGACCGGAGCATAAACGCTGATATTTGTGTTTCCCGTACCGCTGTAGCTGTTCACGCCGGAAGAAACCCCGCCAGAGTTATCACCCACCGCACCACCAGAGGCGTAACCTTTCATGAGGCTGTACAGGTTGGATATGCCGATCCGCTCGGTGGCCTCTTTGGTGAAAACAAACTCACCCTTATGAACCACGCCAGCTGGATCGTATTTCCCGCCAGAACCGGTATAACCACCACCGTCATAATCGCTGAAACTGGTACTGAGACCCATTGCACCCATTGCACCCGTTGATACGCCGGCAGAAACGCTGCTCCCTGCGGCAGAACCGGTCAGGCCGCTGGCAACGCTGCCCAGAATGCCGCCCAGCGATGAGCTGGAACTGCCCAACGCATTCACAACAGCCATCTGCAACGCCACTTTTGAAATCATCTGGAGCACGGACAGCCCCCAGCTTTTCCAGTCAGCCTTACTTCCGACCAACATGGCTGACATATTGTCGAGCGCACTGTCCATTGAGCTGGTTATTCCCTGCGATACCGTGCCGGATATGTTGCTGACACTTTCGAGCCAGTTGTCATACCCCTTACTGATACCTGACCGCCAGTCAGCCTGCGACGCGGCCAGCGCCTGATATTTTTTGTCCAGTGCATCAAGCGCGGCGGTTTGTGCAGCCACCGCCTGTGTGCCTTTGTCGGTTTTATCAAACACCCGGTTAATCTGCTGGGTTTCATCAAAACGGGTGCGCTGGCGGTCGCTCAGGCCGCTGGTCTGCGTGGTGAGTGCCGCATCATCCTGATATTTCCGCGCCGCATCGGTTAAATCCTTGAGCGCCTCTGCCTGTTCGCGCTGCTTTTTGATATTGGCGTCTGCCCGCTGCGTCCACGTCTCCAGTTCCGTTGAGGCTGACCGGATCGCTTTGCGCTGCTCATCGGTCCATTTTGTTCCGGCCTGATGCGCGGCAGCGTAGAGTTCTGCCGCCTTCTCACCCTGGCTTGCACGGACGCGCTGAACCTCAAGCGCCACGCTGAGATCGGCCATTTTCCGGCTGTACTGTTCAGCCTGAGCGGCGGCTTCACGTTCGGCTTTGTTCTGGGCATTCGTTGCGGCGGTGCTGTCCTTCTTCGCCTGTGCGGCTTCCGCATCCTTTTTTGCCGCCTGGTCTTTGTCATACACGTACTTCGTGTAAAGCGCTCCCGTCAGTTGAAGATCGTCTGCCTCATACTGGTACTGACGATGCAACTTTTCCAACCCTGCCAGGCTGGACAGTTCATTATCGCGGCGAGCCTTCTCCAGCGCGGTTGACTGCTGCGGCGTGGCTTTTGCCGTTGAGACAACCGGACCGGCGTACTGAGGTGGCGTTGCCCCCCCGGTGGCGGTCATGGACCGGTTAAGCAGATCGTATGCCCCTTTCAGAATGGACACCGCGCCAGCCTGCTCAATCGCCTTTTTAGTTGCCAGGTCGCTGGCGTCGTTGACCAGCTTCTGCGTGGCTTCAACTTTCGCTGCCACCTGTTCACGCTGGTAATCCAGCTTGTTGAGCTGATCGGTGGCATCCTGCTGGCGCTTTGTCAGTTCCTCAACCGACATCAGATTATTAATCCGCGCCAGCCAGGGATGTTCGTCATACTGTTTTTCCATCACCTGCATGGCGCTGAGGCTGTCCCGCGTCTGGCGTATCTGATCGTCCAGAGAGGCAAGGTCTTTTTTCTGCGCCACCAGCGATCCGCTGGCATCAACGGCTGTTGATTTCAGTCCTGCTACAGAGAGCTGCCCCAGCTTGCTGTTAATAGCGTCCAGATTATCAGCAAACGAAACCGCTTCTTTATGCGCCTGCTGAGTATGCTGATAAACGCCATACATCGCCGTGCCGGCAGCAATAATAACGCCTGGCCATCCCCCAAGAATGCCCAGAACGCTGCCGCCCAGGCGCGACATCACCGACGCGGTTTCTGTCAGCCTGGTTGCTGCCGAAGATCGTGCTCCGATGGATGAATTCAGGGTTGCCTGTGCTGCCGCCAGCTGTCGCTCTGCGGCGATTTGCGCTTCTATGCCGCTGGCAGCAACACGCGCCTGTTGCGCCCGGTAAACAGCCTGCCGTGCAGCCGCCACGCTGGTTTGTGTGGCTCTGAGCTGGGCGCTGGCAAGCGCCACTTCAGCGGCGGTATTGGAGACAACCGACGCAGTAGCCGTGGTAACACTGGAAACCATATTGCCGAAATACCGCGCCACGCCCAGCCCAATCAGCAGGCCGGTAACGTCAGCAACGGTATCGATGTTTTTTGCCAGGCCGTCGAGCACACCGGAGAGCGTGGATGACGCACCCACGGCATTGTTTGCGCCACCTACCCAGGCCATAAAGGCGTTCTCAACCTTCTGAGTGGAACCGCTGATCGAAGCAGGCAGCGAATCAAACTCTTTACGCAGCTGATCGACGTTGGTCAGGATAGGCACAATCTTGTCTGTGGTCAGTTGGCCGTTGTTCGCCATGTTGCGCAGACCGCCCACCGTGGTATTCAGACCGGTAGCAAGCAACTTCGCCAGCCTGCCGCCGTTCTCCATGATGGCGTTAAATTCCTCACCGCGCAGAACACCCGATCCCAGCGCCTGACTGAGCTGGGTTATCACGGAACTGGCTTCTTCAGTACTGGCCCCGGAGAGCTTCAGCGAGGTGGCAACGGTTTCGGTCACTTTAGCGACGTCTGACGACGCATAGCCCGCATCGCGCAGGGAAGACGCAATACGGCTGTACAGATTGGCGTTGGCTTCAAACGATGTACCGGTCCGCTGGCTGACCGCCATCAGAGTACTTTGCGCGGTGGCAAAGTCGTCTGCTGAGGTTGACGCCAGTTTGAGCCGTCCGTTCAGCTGATTCCAGGTGTCAGCAAAGTGGATCAGCTGCCCTGTGGCAAAAGCACCGGCAAATGCGCCCGCCATGCCTGTGGCGGTGGATTTTACCGATGCCAGTTGATCGTTAAGTTCGGACAGGGAGCGCTGCGTTTCCCGCGTGGCCGCTGCCGCCTTGCGTCCGCCCTGCTCCATCGTTTTGTAATAATCCGCACCCATGCGTGAGGCGCGGGAAATCTCCGACTGAAATGACGCGGAATTTGCAGAAATCTTGATAATCAGTTCGCGCAGCGTTGCCATAATTAACCCTGTCAGCCCGCCTGCGCGGGATTGTTAAGCCAGTTCACTGAGAAAACCTTCCAGCCCGGACACGTCTTCTTTTTCTTCTTCACCCCACCGCAGGATCACATCGTCCATGCTGATTTTACCGCCCTGCGAATTCAGTACCGCCGTGGCAATCTGCGCCGCCTGAATATCGCCGCGCCGGTCACTGATCGGGCTGATGCGGTCATATTCAATCCACATCTTCAGTTCGCTGGCGGTAATGGTTGAGGTCAGTTCGTGCAGGGTTCGCCCAAGACGAAGGGCCAGCGTCATAAGAAAGAAGGTGCCGGGCGATTTTACTTTGCGTCGGCGTCAGCCTGTGTTGTGCTCAGGTCCAGTGCCTGCTTAAGAAGGCGGGCATGTACCGGTCCATAAATCGCCTGCACCTGATCCCTGTCTTCTGTCAGAAATACCGGCATGGACTCTTCATCAAGCACGACATCAATGAACAGCACCACGTCTGCACGAAGATTACGGTGGGCGACCTGCGCGGCAGTCAGCCTGATTTCTTCGCTACCCTCAGAGGGTCGCGGGGCAATAATTTCATTCCACTCAAGCCAGGCCTGCGCAGAGGGTTCGCGTAAATTCACCTCAACACCGCCCCACTCAGGCACGGTAACGGTTTTGCTGCGAAAGCCAGAAAGGGGCGCAAGTGCAAGACTGCGCAGGGATAACGCTGATTTTTTTGCTGTCATTATTTTTATCCAGTAGCGAGTAAAACAGCGCCCGCAAGCGCCGGTGGAAAATTAAGAGCCGGATTCGCTGGCAACGATCGGAACAGGCTTACCCTTTACGCGAAGGGAATAGGTCGCACTGACCACGGCAGATGTGCCAGCGGTCCAGGTGCTTTGACGCACTTCAACCAGAATGTAAAAACCGTTGCCGGACGGGAACAGGATGCGGAGGGCGCGGAGTTCATCATTTTCATACGCGGTCTGCAATGACTGCTGCGCGGCTTCATCGCCCACCCAGTTACGGGTGATCGACATTTCAGCCGGTGCCGCGAGTCCGTTGGTCTGCTCCTGTTCGGTTGAACACAGCGTGGTGACGTCAATATCCGACTTCTGCCCCCCGGTGTAGGTGATCTCCTTACTGGCACAGGCTGCATCCAGCCACTGAGCACTGGTTGGGTTTGCTTCGGTGACGGCAGCAGCGGTAACGCTGAATGACATCCCCTTCGTTAATTCATATTTACTGGTCATGTTTTCTCCGGGCATAAAAAAACCACCTTTCGGTGGCGTGTCAGGTTTTAATGGATGTCAGGTCATGATCTGGACTTCAAGCATGGCCCGGTAAAGCGACGTATCCGTTTCGTAGCTGTTGGTGTCATTCATCTGCGTGAACGCCAGCGGGACCAGTGCAGCGCGAACGCTTTCGCGTAGCTGTCTGGCCTCATCAATACTGTTTGAATACACATCTATTTGTAAGGTAGCCGTCATTTCTGCCGGACCGCATAAGGTGTCGGCAGAAACTTCGGAATTCAGTGAGTAAACCACCCACGGCGGTGAAACAGCGGGTTCACCCTGGGCATTCAGCGGCACCACGTAGGGGTAAACCTGTCCGGATGCCAGAGACGACAGCAAAGGGTAAATATCAGCTTCGGTCATTTCAACAGCGCCTTATCAATCGCCGCGTTGGCTTTTTCAAACGCCGCCTGCGCAGCCTGTTCCTGTCTGGCATCATAAGCCGGGCGCAGAAACGGCACCGGGGCCATGTTTGATGTGCCCAACTCCAGAAAGCGCCAGTAAAAGGCGTTCAGTTTGTCACTCGTTTTCAGTTTGTTATCACTGTTGCCGGTGCGTGGGTTGGTGCCACGGACGTGAACCCCGGAGACAATCCCGCCGTCACGGTCACGCTGCGTCATCACCACAATGTTTTTCTTCAGCCTGCCGGAGCGTACCGGGGCACGTTTGACCGCCTCATCTTTAAACACCGTGGCCGCTGCGCGGGTAGCGTCACGCAATACCTTGCGGTTTTCGGCTTTGCTCAGTGCATTGAGATCGTCGGACAGGTCAAGCAGGCCGGAAAAGTCGAGTTTTGTATCGATCACGTTTTCACCCCCTGCTTACAGAGAATTTCCATTCGGTCGTTAAGTGAGTCACAAATTGGCGGTGACACTATGTCAATCAATTGCCCCTTAAAAATGCCTGATTCACACCTCAATCGGGATGATGAGGAAATATCACCCGTCATTCGGACCCAAACACGAATAGTTGCCTCGGCTTTTTCTGCACCCGATGCTAGAATTTCTCGTCCACTGATACTTTTAATCTCAGCCCATATCGTTCTGCCATCCTGCCAGTGATCCTGTTTTTGACCTGATGGCATGCGGGATGTTGTGGAGTTAACTATAGTTACCCTTTCTCTGAGTCTTCCTGCCTGCATGTGATCACCCTTATAGAACAGTAGGTTTGCGAAGCGAATAGATCAGGCTCGTTACAGAAAAAGGTAATTGACCCTGATGATAATGCGCCTCTTCCTCGCCTCCGCGAACGCGGTCAAGAATTCCTACAAAAATAAGCGTAGCCTGCTTAACGCGCGTCAGTTCGGGCGAATCTTCAATTACCTTACCGTCTTCTCCAACAACCTTTTCACGACTTCCCTGTATGTAGTCATACACAGCAGTGCTGGCTGAATAAATTTTTAGTTGCAGGTCATGATCACCAGAATCAGTATCAATTCTCAGATGGGATTTAGCTTCGTCAAGTGTAACAAATTCAAGCATCAACTTGACCTCCCATCACGACCACGTTTGACAGCCAGCTTCCACCCTTTAACACCTTGCTCCCCCGGTTTACCGCTTGTTTCATTGCAGCAGTACCAGACCGAACCACCCCAGGTAACGCTGTCGCCCGGATAATATTTCTCGCCCTCTTTAAAAATATCGCGGTAGATCATTACCGGAATACTGAATGTCTTTTCAGTGACAGTACCGCTGGCGAGCTGAGCAGAAATGGTAAATTCCCGCTCGTTATCCTGGCTTATATCAATAGCTGAGATGCCATCAACGAGGCATTCCCAGCCATTCATGCCGGTTGTTTTCTGAAATGATCGCCACAGCCCACCCTGATGGATGGCATACGTGCCGCGAGGGTGCGACTTTTCAGCATCGATGCAGGGCATAATTTCAATCTGAAGCGCGTCTTTCCCGTCTGTACCGGGTTCGCCATCTTTTGTCGGGGGTATTGCTGATACAGCATCCTTCACCATCTGCCCGATGTCTGGCAGCGGTTCAGGTTGTGGAAACTGAATACATGACACCTGTGCGGTAACGGCATCTTTCACCATTGCACCAATATCCGGCAGCGCAGGCAGTTCCGGTTTTGGCAGCGCCGCAACAGCATCTGTAATCATTTTTTCCACATCAGGAAGGGGTTTAGGCTGCGGTAACTCAATTACTGACACCTGTGCGGTAACGGCATCTTTCACCATTGCACCAATATCCGGCAGTGCAGGAGCGGCGGGTAGCTGTATCGCGGCCACGGCATCGCTGACCATCCTGGAAACATCCGGCAGTTCAGGCGCTGAAGGCACCTCGATCTTTTCGATCACGGCCTGAGCAATGGCGTTTTCACCAGGCATTGAGCGCTGCACTTCCTCAATCAGTAATGCCTGCGCGGCCAGTGACTCCTCAAGGTGGAGGATTTCTGCCGATTTTTCAGCGAGTACAGCATCGTATTTTTTCTGCATTGCGGTAAATTGTTCTTTTACCGCTGCGCCCACGGCCTGCAACAGTGACATGTCACGCTCATTCATGGGTAAGCAGTCCTTTCATTATTGTCCTGACGATGAACTGCTCCGATTCAGTCAGAGCCTTTATGCTTTGATCGTCAGCCGGTGGGGTTTGAGTGGGATTCTGGTGTTGTGTTTCAGTGCTTGTACCGAAAGGGTTTTCCTGAGCATCTCGTTTTGCAAGCGCGGCCAGGCTGTAATTTTGCTGCTGCATATAAGGCGTATCTCCGCCATCAACCGGCAACATATTCTCTTTTTTGCGGGCTTGGTTGGGGGTAAGGAACCCAGCTCCGATACCTTCCCCGTAAGCTTTATATCGGCCTTCCGTATCCATCCTGATTAGCACATCAAGGTCAAATTCAACCCCTGTGATCGGGTCAAGTTCCAGCGCTTCATCGAGCAACAACTCAATAGCCTCGATATGGGTTTGCAGACACTGGGAGTAATACCCCTGATCCAACGCCTCAATATTATTATAAGACGGGGTTGTGGCCGTATCGACCTTATAAAGGGGAACGTGAAAAGTTGAGCAAATAATTTTGGCCGTCAGGCTAAGCTGCTCAACCATCTGGGCATCAACCGCTGTCATGGCGATAGTCATAAAGTTTGCACCATCCGCTAAGAGACCCGTTTTACCGGCGTTCGCACCAGAATAGCCCTCATCCCATGCAGTTTTAATTTCCCTCGCCTTATCGGCGTCCACCGCACCGGGAACGGTTATCACTCCACCAGGTTTACCGCCATTTTTAAAATGGTTAGCGGAATTAGTCAGGATGGCATCGCCCTGCATCGCAGTAAGCCCACAGGCATAGATGGGTGACAATCCGCAGAGGGGATGGAAAAAGCAGTTAAAACGGTCGTGAATGATTTCTCTTGCAGGAACCATTACCTGTGTTTCCAGTCCGTTAATATTATCCGGACGAACCTGATAGAAAATTTCCCCATCATCGGTGATATAAGGTGTCACTTTGTTAGGGTCAAGCACGCGCCACTGAGTAACCTGGCCTGTTGGATCGCGTATTTTCAGTACGTAGGTGTTGCCATCCGACAGTTTGGAATTCATCCAGGCCTCAAAAAATTGCATTCTGGTCTGAAAGTTGTTTGGCTTTCGCAGCAGAGGTAAGATTTTCTCATCGTCGTGATCTTCCCAGATGCCATTGCTTAACTTCTTTTTTAGCAGCAGCGGCATTTTAGCAATATCAGCAGAAATCAGGGAGATGCAGGAAAACACGGCGTGATAAGCCAGTACAGTAGTGGCATCAACTTCCACGTTTCTCTGCCATGAGCCGGTAAATGATTCAAAAATTCTGCGCCATGAACCTCCATTTGCAGCCTGCAACGCCTTTTCTACTGATGGCTTTTTGCGGAAAAAACTGAACATCGGCTGCTTCTCCTGATATTTATTTTTTCTTACGGGTTACCGTTTTTTTTTCGACGGTATCCGTGAATTCAACATAGCCGGTCAGACGCAAAATCTCCGCATCACGGTCATTCAAAAAACGTTTTTCACCCACATGGGCATCATGGGTGCCTTTCAGATATCTGACTTGCTTCATAGAAAAAAACGGGGATTTCTCCCCGCATCTCCTTAACTTCCCGGATTGGTACCGTAGTTAACGCCTGAGATGACTGCAACAGCAGCATTGCGGCGGCGCTTCCAGTTAATCCAGCGTTCGGCACGGATGGCAACGCTGTTGGTTTGAAACATGGAAACCATCTCTACTGGCGTCGGTGTGGTGCTGTCACCAGTAGGAGCGCTTTCCATTTCCAGTGATGCTTCGCGAGACATATCCACCGCAACACCGCCATCATCTGCGAGGTAAATATCCGGCGCATTCACCAGGATCAGGTAGCTGCCTACATACTGCGAGACAATGACCGGCAGGCCCTGGAAAGTGCCACCCAGCATAGTCATTTCAGGGTATTCTTTCTGGCCAAGCGCATTCTTACGCATAGATAGCGCCAGTGCGTTCGTACTGGACATAAGCCAGACGGCACCTGTGGGCTGTAGATTCGCAGTCACAAAAGTAGCAAATGCAGCCTGTGCATCATCATCAGGACTACCGGTTGAAGAAATGGTAGTGATGCCATTAGTGATTGATGCAGGAGACACGCCAGCCGTTTCTGCTTTTTTAGGGTCGATAAAGTCCGTATCCAGTCGGGCAATAACTGCTTCTGCCAGCGCATTACGCACAAGCGCATCGGCAGCAGGATTGGAGAAGCGGATCAGCTCATCGGTCAGAACAGCAATCGCGGCCACTTTTGCAAAACCAAAGGTGATGGACTCAAAATCAAATTTGGTCAGCGGTTTGGCTTTACCCTGGCCTACCCAGTTAGCTGAACCGCCAGAAGTCTGAGCGGGGATGCGCACATTAAAAGGTACGCTGCGCAGTGCAGGAATTGCCCCCTGACCAAAACGGCCAATGACGGTCTGAGGGCGCAGGAATTCAATAAAGTCCTGAGCATATTCCTGGTACTCAACCAGGCTTCCCGCCCATGTCGGATCGGTAGTTGACCCAGCACCTACGGCAGACTTGATAACATGGTGTAGCCTGGCATCATCCTTATACTGTGATTTAGCAATCTCCAGCGCATCGCTGCGACTGCCATTAGCTGCGGCCAGGCACTTGGCGAAACGGGCGAAACCGATACCTTTTTCCAGCTTCTGCTCGACGCGAATGACGCCGGGTGCACGGTTATCTGTCGTGGTAACAACCTGACCACCAGCGGCTTTCTGCACCGGTTTTGCGGTAGCCGCTTTGGTGGACTCCATGTCTCGCAGGCGTGCGAGATGGGCATCAACGCTTTTGATTTCAGAGGATACTTCGTCGTATTTCTCTTCTTCTTCAGCGTCCAGGGTGCGTCCTTCTTCAAAGGATTTTGCCATCACCGCTTCGCGCTCAGCGTCCAGGGTGGCACGCTTGGTTTCGAACGATTTAATCTGTTCTGCAATATTCATCTGTTTTCCCTTAATCGGAGTAATTTTCTTCGCTGTAGCGCCAGCGGTTTTCTCAGTTGTTGACTCCGGCTGGTTTTGGCCCGACGCGGCCCGCAGCTTTTCATCAATAGATTTAACGGTGTTGATCGTGCCTTCTGCATTGGCCGGCACAGTCACCACCGAGAGCTCGTACCACTCCCATCTGATGAACCTGATCCCGCCCTCATCGATATAGGCGTACTCAATTGGTCGGAAGCCGATAGACAGCCCCTTAACCAGACCCAGGCGAATACTTTGCCAGGCCTCTTCCAGTCGTGCGGACAGCTGGCTGGGAGCATCTGCTTTGGCCAGCGTGGCTTTAATCTCAATACCTTCAGTCGTCACTTTTGCACTGCTAACTTCACCAATGGGAGACTGATGGTCGTGCTGCCAGAGCAACGGGATAGGAAGCTGAAACTCAGCCCCTTCAGGCATCACAACGTCGCCATAACGATCAGGTGTTGGCGTTGTCGCTATACCGGTGATCTCCCGTGTATCCTCGTTAACCGCTTTAACCACCAGGAGGCTTACAGCGTGTTGATGCTTCATTTCCTTATCTCCAGAAACGAAAAACCCGCCGTAGCGGGTTGTAAAAAAAGCGATTTCTCTAAATGAAAAATACGCCGTAGTCCTTTTTGGTTGGTGCCGGATTCAGTGATAACAGCGAGATGGCATTAAAAAGCGCCATCAGCGGGTCAATTTTGCCGATCCCGCTGGCTCCTTTGGTAACGAGGGGGGCATTACCACTGATAACGACTTTTGCATTGCCTACGCACCAGTTCATCAGCTGCTGGGGCGCATGCCGGAGAGTGCCCTCCGCCAGTTTCCGTTCGGTGGTCTTGCAAGCACCACCCAGCTTCCACCCCTGACTGATCCCGACAACCAATTCCTGTGGGATGCCTGCATCAATGAGCGTATCCAGCAGCACACCAATACCTGCGGGGTCCATGCCAACTTTATCCAGCAGTCCGGCCTCATATATCTGAAAAACATACATGGCCACTTCATCGGCATCATCACCCACTTTGGAGACGATGGTCAGATCGCCCTGCCTCTCAAAGTCTCGCAATTTGCTTTCTTCGCTTTTACGTCGCTCCAGCATCTTTACGTGGCACCAGGCATGGGACCATGTCAGCCAGTCGCGGGTTTTACGGTCGCGACCGGCGATGGACAGACCGAGAAGATCGTCCAGTCCACCACCATCTATGCCAACGTCAATGACCTCGCACCGGCTTAAAATCTGTTTGAAGGTAACCGAGGGGTCGGCCTGCACCTCCCAAAACTCCGCGCCAGCCCAACGGTCATTCCGTAGATTCATGCCGATCTCAACGTTGAGATGCTTGGCGAGAAACTTTCTCAGGCTCCCTTCATCTTCCTGCGACCGCTTGAGATACTCATCGTCCAGCCACTCTTTACTGACCGAGCGACCCATATTCGGGTTGGTGATGTAAAAGTTATCCGGGTTGCGGAACCCTTCTTTTTCCACCATCTCAGGGGGGAATTCATAGAGAATCCCGAGCGTTTTTCCGTCTTTAATGACGCCATCACGAACGTTGCGCCAGTAATCCAGTTTCTTTTTGAATACCCCAGCCGGTGGCTCATCACTTTGCGTGGTCAGATAAATCACCCACCCCTCATTGCGGGATACCTGTCCGCCCAGGGCCTCAATAAACATCGCATCGGCTTTGGCGTTTTTGCCGAACAGCCACAACTCTTCAACCAGAATTCGCCCGGCCTTTTTACCCGAAACCGTATCGCTGTCGGCGGCTACTACCTTCAGGCTGTTGCGGTTGATGCGGTGGGTAATAGTGCGGATGTGATCCTGGATATGGAAAATGATTGATAGTTCTTCATCTTCCCGAACCATACTGGCAGCGGGTTTAAAGCAGTTATCGGCAACCTCTTTTGTTGGTGCCAGAATCAGATGCTCTTCATCTGCACGCCAGCAGATAATAAGCGCAGTCAGCATTATCCCGGCAGCAATGGTCGATTTGGTATTCTTCTTACTAATCAGCAGTCCATACTCACGTATCAACTGATTCCCGGTCTGCTGGTCATAACCACCAAATATCGCCAGCACGAAATCAAAGACCCAGTCTTCAGAACACTCACCGAAAGTTGGCTTGCCCGGCAGGTCAGTTACCCTCAGCTCCTTAAAAATTGCCAGGGCGTAGTTGCCAGAATCAGCAAAAATCGGCGGCGGAATGATTGATTCCCGATTGATCAGCTTTATGGCCCAGTCAATGCACGCTGTAGACCATTCAGGCATTGTTATCTCCCGTTACTCACAACCAGTTTCGGCGGTGCCATTCCGCTGAACTTACTGGCAGCTTTCTTCGCTGCTGCGTCTTTGGCTTCTTTCTTGCCCGTATCGCCCATTTTCTGGCAGACGTAAGGGGCAAGTTTTGCGGCTGCTTCCAGGCTGAGTTTCGGATCAACCAGAAGGTTATCGCTCATGATTCGTTTCATCACGGCGATGGGATCATCAAACTGGAGCGGAGTTTCTACCGGGGGTAAATCTGCCTGAGGAACCGGCTCTGGCAATGAGTCAGCAGGGTTAACTATCCTGACCCTCTCCATATAACCGATCACGTCTTTATCTTTGGCCAGCTGGCTTCCTTTCACCTTCGCCGTTTTTTCACTGTATCCCGCCTGAATTGCGGCCTGTCGCTGATTGCTGCCCTTCATCAGGGCATCAGCAAACTTCTTTTTCTGCCCTGTCAGCATGGTTACCTCATAGGTTTATAGGGTTAACTGGGTGGGTTAATAACCTTAAAAAAAGGGAAATTTTCTGCGCGTGAGAGGGTGGGCGGTTTCGGCGTCATTCGTGCTTGAACTTTGTAACTCCCCCCCCTACCTAAGTTGCTAATGAGAATTATTATCTGATCTTGGGTGGCGGCAGAGATTTCGCTATAGGGGCTTTGGATGCGCATGGCTGATAACCGGGCCAGCCCTTTCTTTTTCGTTCACAGCCATCACACTTACAGCGCTGGGCCATAGTCACCTCATCATGTCTGCATTGGTCTTCTTCCGATGGCATCCATTCTCTCCGTTGCAAAGGATCTGGCAGTTATCATCGGTGTCTGGTCCACCCTGATACAGTGACACAATATGGTCGAGTTCAAAGCCATGCGGATACTCAGTAAGCCGTCCACACTCAGCACAACAAGGGTTTGCTGCCCATAATCGCTTGCGGCGCTGCTGTAGCTTCCAGCCAGTCATGCGGTGATCTGCAACGGTCATGGCTTTCAGGCGTTGGGTATTGGCAACCGCGAGTCGGGGCTTTAACGTTGTGAGCTTTGCCATCAATCCGCCTCGGTATTAGGGAATACCACGCCAAGGTTCTCCATCTGCTTTTGCATGGCGGCTATTCGTCTATCCAGCTCGGACAACACGTAAGGAAACATCGCCGCTAAACTCATCATCCTGATAGGTAGACTGAATAGTGATACTCAACCCTCTACCTTCAGATATCAGGCTCCGCTTGCGGATTAACTCATCAATGAGTTGCTTAGTGGCGTATGCCTGAGCGATGTTATTAATGTCCAATTGATAGCCTCCAGGCTTTACGCCGTTCAGTGCGCGGCGCGTTGTCAGGGTGATACTCAACCGGCACACCATCGGCATGATCCACCAGTGAGTAACAGGGATAGACGACACGTCCGCCATAGGCATCGCCTACCGCATAGTCAGCGGCTTTGGTATGGTTCCACTTATTCAGGATGCTGCTGATGCTGTCCTGTGGTGGGCTGTAGCACACACCATGTATCAGGCGGTTCATGATGATGTAGTCATCCTGCCGCTTGTCAGCCTCTATCAGGCTGGCTGCTATCTGCATCTGGTACTGTGGTGGTCTCCCGGTCCCCAGATAGAAAGACAGAAGATCATCAGGGAATCTGTTAAGCCAGACTGCTATCTTGTCGGTGAAGCCATCAACCAGGATGGCATCATCTTCCAGGATAACCACACGGCAACCCTGCTGGCTTGCCAATTGTATGGCGCGGCGGTGATTCCAGTTTGCACCGTTGTCTCCCTCATCAATGAGGGTGAGTGCACCCAGAGATTCAGCCAGACGTTGAGCCATACTGCGGCGGGAGTGATGACCGACCACCACAAACATTATTTGTGCTGCCACCATGCATACTCCCGGCCAGTGCCGTTGGTTTTGAATAATGTGTTAATGCGTGGGCCGGTCACCAGTTTATCGCGTTGCTGGTAGCCCACCATGCCGAATGCGATCATATCGCCCACGCACGGCTTGCCCTTCTCTTTCCCCCAGAACCGGTTCGACTCGGTGCGATACCAGATGCGCACAATGCCGTGAGCGTATGCCATGATGTCTTCACGACTACCACCCAGCAGGCCAGCGTTAAGCATCAGCTCGTTGCGGTGCTCATTCAGGAATTGCTGATAGCAGGCTTCCGGATGATTATCTCTTGCCCATGCGTCAGCGTAAGTCTTTGGCTCAGAGCCAACATAGATTTTTCCTGGCTCCATCTCCTGCCACGGTTCCCGCAACATTTCAACGTCAGTACCATCGGTACACCAGACGAGATGATATTCAGGGTGTTCACGCAGGTATTGCCAGATATGCAGCCAGCGACGGAAATAAACATTCATTGCCACATCAGGAACGCGGTGAAGCGTTGTGCCTGCAATTCCCGTTTCCAGTTCATCCACCAGCACAACCGCGTCAGCACCACGAATAGATGCCGCCCATCGACTCAACATGCCAGCTGCTGGCGTCATTCTGTTGCCGCGCTGAGGGTCTGGCTGGCTGGTCAGCAATGAGGTGATCACCAGATTCTTTTGCTGCCGGTACTCTGCATAGCCGGTATAGCCAGCTTCGCGCCGGGCATTGTGAATGCTGACGTTGTTCTTTACCTGCTGTTCCCTGTCCGGGCGCGGTACTGATCGTTCAACCGCCTGATGCTCATCCAGCGAGTAAATCAGCTTTTCAGAGCCAGCCACGTCAGCAAATGCCCAGCTCGTTAACCCGGCGTTGTGGATCCGCAGGGCTAAATCGCTGTGCTCATACATCCCGCGACCATAGACCGTATCGAAGCCTCCAACCTTTTCAATCACGCTGCGGTGGTAATAAAGCATCACGCCACGCTGGCCGGTGTAGGCAACGTGTTTATCGTCACGATACAGCACTGCGATATCGTTAAGTTTTTGCCCGGTGGCGAAGTCCTTAAACTGGTAAGCAAGGTGTGGTTCAGGTGAGGCGATATAAGGTTGCTCCCATCCACCCGCAACAGGCCAGGCGTCATCGTCCCACAAGAAACAATTTTCGCACCCTGCATCAATCAGGGCTTCAAGACTGGCGTTTTTAGATGCAACGATACCGCGTGACGTTTCACTGCGGATCAGCTTAACGCCATCCGGCACGGACACAGGTTTTGTGGAACCGTCATCAATAACAACCACCATCGCACCGGCTGGCAGATGTTTGAGTTGATGTTCAAGAGCGCAGGATAAAATGTCGTGACGGTTGTGCGTGGTGATGGCAATGCCAATATTTGATGTGCGGCTTGTTAATGGCGAGTATCGAACGCCATCAATCATAACGTCCATTTTCACTCCAATGAAAAACCGCCCGTAGGCGGCTCATTTAAAAATTATCATCGAGTTCAGCTGATTCAGTATCGAAATGCTCAATGTAATGGATCAGCTCAGTTTCTGCATTTTGCAGTGACATACCATGATTAGGAGCATAGCCATCATAGATGTAATTAGTTCGCCACATATATGGAGTATTTAGCACAGGCTTTATGCATTTGATAATGTCTGCCTTTACTTGGCCAAACCCATGTATCTCAAAATTGTACTGCTTAACCACTTCATACATCTCATAACTCATGTGAGCACCCTTTTCATAAATGAAGCTCATACATTAGTGTTAATAATGTTTTTAGTGAAGCAGAATCAATTATCATCAGGCGCACTCGCAAATGCGCCTTCTCGTGGTCACGCTGCTTTGCCTTCCATCAGAGCAATCATGTCAGGATTCATCTGCTCGATGATGCGTTCCCGTGCGTTATTGAGCAGTGCTTTACGCCCGCCTCGCCCCCACTTGTTCATGGTTCGTGCGCAGCCGCTTACCTGTTCGCTTTCAGTTGCTATCAGCAGGTCAAGCCGGTTTAGCTGGCTCATATTGCTGATGCCATTTAGCACTGCCTCTCTGAAGGTGTTATATACCAGAATTTCAAATACAGGATTCAGCCATGCTGCATAACGTATGGCTACCAGTTCCAGCCCCCATGAGCCTTGCTCTTTGCCACCCTTAATGGTCTGAACCGATGCGATTTTTGTCGCATCGCTCAAAGCGGCTACAAATCGGCGTATTTGCTGACTCTTTAAAAACTCCCCCGGGCGCTGGGAGTCAGTAGCCTTTCCCTTTAATACCGCAGCTGCGTGCAGGTCATTCAGGTTGTAGCGTCCTTCGCTGTCAACGCGAACTGATACGCCGTTTACGATCACGGTTGGACATGTCATAGCGTTTTACCTTTTAGAAAGTGAGCCTGTCCCACAGAAAGGCCGCCCGAGAGAGGTCGCCACCTATAACGGCTATTCTCAGGCTCGCTTACTGAAAGGCTCTCGTTGAGATGCGCGTGGGGTGCGCGGTGAAATGCATATAAAAAAGCCCCGGACTATGCCGAGGCTCTTGTGATATGGACTTCTGATTACAGGTATTTTTTTGCCAGTGCGACAAACTCATCTTTTGCAGCCGCACCCAGCAGGGCAACGCCCTGCTCAATGAGCGTCAGCGCTTTATCCAGATCCTGTACGCCTGATTTAAGTTGATCCTGTGCAGTCGCTTGGGCTTCCGGTACTGTCTGAACTTCTGCCGGGGCCGTCTGCGCTTCAGCCTGAGTGTCAGCGTTTTCTACACCATCCATATTTTTCCTCGCTCTGTTAATTAGGCTTTTCAGCCAGGTGATTAATGCTTTCATTGGCTTGAAGCCTTATGTTGCTTACTTGATTAAACTTGAGGCGTATTCAATAAGGTAAAGCTTCGGAGCTAACCAGATTTTCAGCCATGTCAGGTCGCTTATTGATTGCAGAAACCACAATAGCCACACGGCCAGTAAGAAAGTTGGGAGCATAACTACCGGGGAGATGTCACCCTTACTGTCCCAGACAAGACTGGGCTTGTATTTAGGCTTACCCACCTCCCATGAGTAAATCTCTCCAGACAGGAAGACGCCATCTGGTATGCGGCGCAGGGAATAGCGAACCAGCCACAAAACCGGGAAAACAGATATGAGAGCCAGAACTGTCATAACAATGCTTTTGGTAAGGTTCCACAGCAGTAACTGATGAATGACATCAGGAATCTGCGCCTGACTGAATGTCACTGCTGAATCAATGCCGTTACTGGCTTTCTGCAACAACTCAGCAAGAATTTTATTGGCCTGGTCGTTCATGTTTTGCCTTATCTAAATGATTCAATTTTTCGGATAGCTGCCCGGTCAATGTTGCACTGACCCACCAGCGCGATCAGGTCAGCATTCAGTGCAACGCTGTCGCCCCAGCTCAGTCCGGGCGCAATCTCCGGTAAATCAATTGGGCTTGTCAGCTCCAATGGCAGGCTGAGATACGGCGGCTTTATTGTCCTGTACTCCACCTGCGGCTTTTGCTGCGTCCCGCAACCTGTCAACAGCATCAGCGGGAACAGGAGCAACAGCGCACTTGTCAGCCGCGAGATAACGCTTGATTTCATTCTGGAGCTTCCTGTTCTGCTGTGCTGTGACAGCCCGTTGTTCTGCAACCTGAGACATAACCCCGTTCTGCTGCTGGACAGCTTTGGCGAGGTCGTTGACGCTGTCGGCCAAACCGTCATTCTTTGAGCGCAAATCGTTAATCTGCTCGTCTTTACTGTCCGTCAGTTGTTCAAGCCTGTGATTTGTTGCCTCAAGCTGGAGATTTCTGGCATTCAGCATCCAGAGCGCTCCGCAGATAAGCGCTATAACAATGAGGTGTGAATAGTTTCTGAAGAAGTTGATAACAGCCATGACGCCTCCTGTTTTCAGACGAGGTCGAGCGCCCGCACAAATACGTCAAATGCGTAGGGCTGACTGCCGTTCTCGTGTTTGATAATCGCCTGTAAAAGCGGAAAGAGTTTTCGTGAGTCGGTCAGGTCGATTGGTTTATCAGCATCAGTGCCTGTCGCCGTAGCCACGCTTTTGATATAAGCCGGAGTGTCATTCTCATTCGGTGGTGCCCAGCGCGTAATGATGCCAGTGATAGTTTTCAGACCGTATTTGCTCTGGTAATTTCGCAAAATGATAATCATCGCCCTGATACCGTACTCAGGCTTTGTAAACTGGCAGAACGACTTATCTGTGCGCTGAGCCTGTGGGACTAAACCTTTCCAGTCATCGCCCCAGCGAATATTTCCTGGATTGTTGTTGCGGATCCCGCGAGTTTTATCACTGCCCGACATTAGCATCTCCTGATTTTCGGCTGATCCAGCCACGCAATTTTTCACTGATATAGTCATTACCCACGTAGCCGATATACACAGCGAAAACCTGTGCGGCAGCATCAGGAATGGTCCAGTTCATGAGAGCACCGATCACCTGAAGTGTCGGCGCGGCAAAAAATGCCAGAGCGCTGCATGACACAGCGTCGAGAACTCGTTTTGACCAGGGGCTTTTTGCATAGGCACTGCGCAGTAGTGAAAACATACCGGCTACTCCCGCATATCCCCATTCTGTTTTATGGGCATAGAGCCACAACACCACGCTGGCCCAAAAGCCCGGATCGTTATCTGAAGACATGCTGTTACCCCGCCACCGGGATGATGGCGGCTTGCTGTTGGAAATAAAAAA